>NZ_JBHXEG010000005.1:17897-115538 GCF_042724935.1 Kitasatospora sp. NPDC127060 | reverse complement strand
GATTGACCGGGGACTGCTCTGCCGGACAGATCCCGTTTCCCGCCCCGGTACACCGGGGACGGCGCCCGGCCGGAGCGGGGCGCCGCCTGGTGTTCGGCCCGTGTTCAGCCCACGATCAACGCCGGCCGACCGGCTCCGGCGACATCGTGGCGCCGACCCGCGGGGCGTGGCCCGCACCCGGACGGGCGTCGCCGCCGTGGCCGGGCCACCACGCGCGCCGGCCGAGCAGCGCCGTGACGGACGGGGTGAAGAACATCGCCATCACGAAGGCCGCCAGCACGATGCCGAAGGCCAGCGAGAAGCCCAGCTCCATGAAGAGGACGTTGCCCGCGAGCATGAAGGTCGCGAACGAGGCCGCCAGGATGAAGCCGGCCGCCGCCACCGTCGGGCCGCCGTGCTTGACGGCCTCGCGGGCCGCCTCGCGCGGGCTGCGGCCCTCCCGGGCCTCCTCCCGGAGGCGGGCGATGATCAGGATGTTGTAGTCGGTGCCGATCGCCACCACGAAGAGGTAGATGAAGATCGGCAGCATGAACATCAGCCCCTCCTCACCCTTGATGTTCTGGAACAGCAGGGTGGTGGCGCCGAGGGTGGCTCCGAAGCCGAGGCCGACCGAGGCCATCAGGTACCACGGTGCGACGAGGCTGCGCAGCTGGAGACCCAGGATGATCATGATGAGCAGCGCGGCGATCGGGAAGACCAGCTTGTAGTCGTGGGCCATCGCGGCGTTGATGTCCTTGAAGACGGACGTCATGCCGCCGACCAGGGCCTTGGTGTCGGCGGGGGCCGCCGCGTGCGCGGCGTCGCGCAGCTTCACCACGGTGTCGATGGCCTCGTTGGTGGCCGGCGCGTCCTTCAGCTCCACGGAGAAGTCGGCGGTGGCGCCGTCCTTGCTGAGGCCGCGCTCCTTGGTGGGCATGACCACGTTGGCCACCCCGGCGACGCCGCCGATCCGGCCGGCGAAGTCCTTCAGCTCGGCGTCGTTCAGCTTGGCGCCGTTGGTGCTGGTCAGGAAGACGTGGCTGGGGTCGGTGGCACCGGCCGAGAAGGCCGTCATCAGCTTGTCCTGGACGACCATCGACTCCTTGTCCTTGGGCATGGAGCTGCCGGCCAGGTCGTAGGTCCCGGTGTAGTTGATGCCGGCCAGGGCGAGGACGACCAGCAGACCGCCGGAGACCAGGGCGACCAGGCCGGGCTTCTTGCCGGTCATCCGGCCGAGCGCGGCGAAGCGGGCGTTCTGGGGCTCCCGCATCCACTTCCGGCCGGGCCAGAACACGGCCCTGGAGGGGATCACGGCGAGCACGGCCGGGGCCAGGGTGAGCATCACGAGCGCGGTGGCGAGGACGGCGATGGCCAGCGCCGGGCCGAGCGCGGTGAACATGCCGAGGCTGGAGAGGATCAGCACCGCGAAGGCGACCGCGACGGCACCGGCGGCGGAGGCGATCGCCTCGCCGACCCGGCCGACCGCGCTGGCCACGGCCTGCTTGCGGTCGTCACCGGCCCGCAGTCGCTCCCGGTAGCGGAACGCCAGGAAGAGGAAGTAGTCGGTGCCGACTCCGAGCACCACGATGATGAGGATCGCCGAGGTCATCGGCGTGGTCTGCAGGTCGAACGCGCTGATCGCGTCGTTGATCAGCCCCTTGGAGACCGGCATCGCGACCACCAGCGAGAGCAGCACCGGCAGCAGGCCGGCCAGGATGCTGCGGAAGATGATGCCGACGATCACGATGACCAGCACCAGACCGCCGAACAGCACGATGGCGTCGGTCGAGCCCGAGGAGTCCTTCTGGTCCAGCTGGCTCGCCGCGTCACCGCCGACCCGGAACTTCAGCCCGGTGCCCTCGGCGAGCTTGGTGCCGTCGTCACGCAGCTTCTTGGCCGCGTCGGTGAACTGCGGGTCCTGCTGCTTGGTCTGGTCGATGGCGACCTGGGACAGCGCGTACTTGCCGTCCTTGGACTTCGACTGGTCGAGCACCGGCAGGATCTGCTGGACCAGCGGGATCTGCGCGTCCGTCAGACCCTTGACGACCTTGTCCATCGAGGCCTGGTCGTCCTTGGTCAGCTGGCCGCCGTCGTTGCGCTCGAAGAGCAGCAGGGCGGACGGCGTGAAGCTGGACGGGAAGGCCCGTGACTGGAGTTCCGAGGCCTGGATGGACTCGTAGTGGGTGGGCAGGAACTTCGACTGGTCGGTCTGGTCGACGACCTTCGCAGCGCTGATCGATATGACGACCGCCCCGACGATCCACGCGGCGATCACCCACCAGGCGCGGCGAACGACGAATTGTCCTAGTCGGTGGAACATGCTCGATGCCTCCTGGGCATGGTTCACCGCAGCCCTTGGGGGACGGGACGCTGGGCGACGGCAGGACCGGCGGGTCACACGCGTCGGCGTGCCCTTGCCGGTCGGCAGGTAAGTAGGTCTGGGCGTCGTCCTACGAGTACGTGCTCGCCCTCGGCAAGGCGCCCCCGTGGTCCAACCCCCGTTGCGGGCCGCCCCGAAGCAGCCCCGACCCAGTCTCTCCCGGGCCGTACCCCGTTGACCTCGTACTCCGGGTGGAGTCTCCTCCCCCTCAGGGTGGAGCCGACCCCCTACCTCCGAGGAGGAGGGCTCAGGGTCCCGAGTGAGGGATGACCCCGCCCCGCCCCCGCCCCGCCCCCGGATCGCCGCGGGCCCCGGGGTCCGTCCGTCATCGCGTGCGTCATGATGATCACCGTCCGGAGTCCCCCGGACGAGCGGATGAACGACGGCGGAACGGAGCCCAGCCATGATCCCCTTCGACGAGGGCCGCGCCCGACTGCTGCTCGCCCGGGCCTGCGAGGCCGCCGGACTACCCTCCCCGGACGGGGCCCGGCTGCTCGCGCTCGGCGAGAACGCCGTCTTCGACCTCGGCGACCCGGCCGTGGTCGCCAAGGTCGGCCGCGGCCCCGAACTGTACGAGCGGGCGCAGCGCGAACTGGCCTTCGCCCACTGGCTGGCCGACCAGGGCCTCCCGGTGGTCCGCCCGTACCGGGGGGTGGCGCCCGGGCCGCAGTCGGCGCACGGGCACCCGGTCACCTTCTGGCACCGGCTCGCCCCCGCCGTCCGCCCGGCCCGCCCGGCCGACCTCGCCCCGCTGCTGCGCACCCTGCACGCGCTGCCGCTGCCGCCGTTCCCGCTCGGCCGGCGTGACCTGCTGGCGCCGGTCGAGCGCTGGCTGGCCTCCGCCGAGGGTCAGGTGGACCCGGCGGACGTCGCCTTCCTGCGCGAGCGCCGGGACGCCTTCGCGGCCGCCCTGCCCGGCCTGGAGCCGCGGCTGCGGCCCGGGGTGATCCACGGCGACGCGCTGCCGCGCAATGTGCACGTCGGCCCGGACGGACCGGTGCTGCTCGACCTGGAGACCTTCTCGCAGGACCTGCGCGAGCACGACCTGGTGGTCCTCGCGCTCGCCCACGACCGCTACGGCGTGCCCGGCGAGGAGTACCGGGCGTTCACCGAGGCGTACGGCTGGGACGTCCGCGACTGGCCCGGCTTCGCGGTGCTGCGCGGGGCCCGGGAGACCGCCAGCGCCTCCTGGGTCGCCCAGCAGGCGGCCGGTAACCCGGCGGCGCTCGCGGAGTTCCGGCGCCGGGTCGACTCGCTCCGCGACGGGGCGACCGGGGTGCGCTGGTACCCGTTCTGACGGGGCGGCCCTACCCGGCCCGAGCGACGGCCGCCAAGCCCGTCGAGTGTGAGAAGACTCTTAAGCGGGATCGGTCCGGCGCGCAACCGGGACACGTACGATCGGCGTCCTATCGCACAGTCATCCTGACCGATGGATCGGCACCCCTCTCGCCCTCAGGAGCCGCCGCCATGCACCGGACCGCCCCTCGCCACCCCTCCCACCCGACCCGTACGGCCACCGGTCGCCGCCGGCTGATCGCGGGCTGCGTCGCGGTGGCCGCCGTCCTGGGGCTGGCCGCCTGCGGCACCGCCAGCGGGGCGCTCCAGCCGAGCAGTTCCACCAGCGCCACCGGGGCCGCCGGAGCCGCCGGCAGCACCGCGGCGGGCACCGGCACGGGCAGCGCCGCCCCGCAGCAGCCGACCGGCGCGCCCACCGCCGGCTCGGACGCCGTCGACACCGGCACCGGCAGCGGCAGCGGCAGCGGCGCCGACCATGCGGCCCCGCCGGCCGGCGCCAAGGCGCGCACCCCCGCGGCCCCGGTGGCGTCCGGCCGGCCCCAGCCCACCGGCACGCCCGCGCCGCCCGCGCCGCCCGCCCACCCCGGATCGGCCACCAAGGTGATCGGCTCCACCGCCTCCGGCGGGCGCACCGTCGCGCTCACCTTCGACGACGGCCCCGGCCCGGCCACCGGGCAGGTCCTCGACCTGCTCGCCCAGTACCACGTCAAGGCCACCTTCTGCGAGATCGGCCAGAACGCCGCCGCCAACCCGGCCCTGGTCAAGCGGATCCTGGCCGAGGGCCACCGGCTCTGCGACCACAGCGTCCACCACCCGCAGCCGTTCGAGAAGCTCCCGCACGACAAGGCGGTGTACGAGATCGGCGCCGCCCGCGACATGATCGTCAAGGCCGGCGGGCCGGGCACCCGGATCGACTGGTTCCGTGCCCCGGGCGGCGGCTTCAACGCCGACAACGAGCACATCGCGGCCGGCCTCGGGATGGACTCGCTCGGCTGGTCCGTCGACCCGCGCGACTGGTCCCGCCCGGGCGTGCCGGCGATCGTCTCCACCGTGCAGAAGCAGCTCAAGCCCGGCGGGGTGATCCTGATGCACGACGGCGGCGGCGACCGCAGCCAGACCGTGGCCGCGCTCAAGCAGCTGCTGCCCTGGCTGGTCTCCCAGGGGTACACCTTCGACTTCCCTGCCTCCTGAGGCAGTCGGGCCGCCCGACGGAGTCCGGGGCAGCGACCGTAGGGTGGGCGCCGTGACCGCCACCGCGCCCAGCGCCGCCGACCTCGTGGCCGCCGTCCCCGGCCTCGCCCGCTACCTGCGGCCGGCCACCCTGCTGCACCCCCACCCCGGCCCGCCGCCGCCCGGGGCGAGCCGGATCGGCGGGCCGGCCGAGTGGCCGGCCGGCGCCCCCTGGCCGCACTGCACCGCGCACCACCCGGACGACGACTTCGGATACCCCCGACCGGCCCCCGCGGAGTCCCCGGCCACCGCCCTCGTCCCGGTCGCCCTGATCCGCGCGGAGGACGCCCCGCACCTGCCCTGGCCGGAGGGCACCGACCTGCTCCAGGTGCTCTGGTGCCCCAACGACCACGACGACCTCCAGGGCGAGCGCTACTACTACGGCCCCGCCGTCGAACTCCACTGGCAGCGCGCCGCCGCACTCGCCCCGGCCACTCCCCCGCCGCCGCTGCGCAGCGCCGGGGAGTACCTGCCCGAGCCCTGCGCGGTGCGCCCCGAACAGCTCCTCGACCTGCCCGACCGGGACGAACTGCCCGGGGAACTCGCCCGCGCCATCGCGGAGTTCGCCGAGCGGCGGGGCGTCGAGTACGAGCGCGACCACGGCCGCGCGGACGGCTGGAAGCTGGGCGGCTGGCCGTCCTGGCACCTCACCGACCTGCTCCCGGTCGACTGCGGCCGCTGCGGCGAGCGGATGACGCACCTGCTGACCGTGGAGAGCGGTGACGGCCCGGACCTGTCGGTCGGGCGGCACGGCGAACTGCACGTGTTCGTCTGCCCGGTGGACGTGACGCACCCGGTGGGGCTGGACCTCCAGTAGGACCGGCCGCCCGGATGCCGCCGGTCCGGAGAGCGCCCCCGGGCCGTCAGGTCAGGTCAGGTCGGCTGAGGCCGGGCCAGGTGAGCTCAGACGCAGCCGGTAGACCTGGCGGGAGCCGCCCTCCGGGCCGGGGTCGGTGGGTTCGGCCGGGGTGAAGCCCAGCCGTTCGTAGAACAACCGGGCACCGCTGGTCACCGCCCCCGGGTGGTCCGGGCCGAAGGTGACCACCTCGACGATGGCCGGGGCGCGGACGTGGCGGCGCAGCGCGTCCTCGACCAGTGCCCGGCCGACGCCGGTGCCCCGGGCGCGTTCGGCGACCACCAGCCAGTGCAGGTGGTGCGGCCCGTCCGGCTCGGTGCCGAACAGCAGGCCGCCGAGCGGGCCCCGCTCGTCCTCCGCCACGGTGGCGAGGCCCCGGGCGGCGGTCCTCCGCACCGCGCGGTGGAAGCCGGGCTCGGCCACCATGGGGCCGAACCAGTGCTCGACCTCGGCGGCGAGCGCGAGGAAGCCGGGCAGGTCCTCGGGGCGGGCGAGGCGTACGGTCGTCACCCGTCCCCCGGGTCCGGCCTGGACGGCCAGCGCGGGTCGACCACCGCGAGCGGGTCCTTGCCGCGGCGCAGCCAGTCCTGGAGGCCCTGGGCCCACTCCCGGTACCAGCCGATCTGCCGCCGGTGCAGCTCGGCCGGGGCCACCTCCCCCACCTCGGCCGGGTAGCGGGCGGCCAGCGCGACGGCGACCCGGACGGCGGCCAGTGCGTCGCTGCCCGCCTCGTGGGCGTCCGTCAGCTCCACCTCGTACACCTCGCACACCCGCTGGAGGGTGCGGGAGCCCTTGCGGTACTTGTCCACGGTCCGGTCGATGACCAGGGCGTCCAGCACCGGCCCGACCGGGGCGCCGAGGCGCTCGGCGAGCGTGGGCAGCCCGTAGCGGCGCAGCTCGGCGTCGAGCAGTGAGAGGTCGAACGGCGCGTTGAACGCCACCACCGGCCGACCGTCCGCGATCCGCGCGCACAGCGCGGCGGCTATCTCCTCCACCGCCTCCTTGGGCTGCCGGCCCCTGCTGCGCGCGACCGCGTCGCCGATGCCGTGGATGGCCTCCGCCTCGGCGGGGATCGGCACTCCGGGATCGATCAGCCAGTGGGCGGCCTCCACCCGGACGGCGCCGACGGTGTCCACGAGGGCGGCCGTGACGATGCGGTCCACGGCCGGGTCGGTGCCCGTGGTCTCCAGGTCGAAGCCGACCAGTGGCTGCTGCCACCAGGTCATCAGGTCTGTCCTTCCGTCCGCCAGCGAAACAGCCCCTATCATCACCCGCCCCACCGACAACCCGGCCGTCAGGGCGGCCGTCACGGTCCCGGCCGACCGGCCAGGGTCAGGGGCGTGTCTGACAACTCCCGCTGATCCGACGCGAATTGTCAGACACGCCCCGGCCGCCCGGCCAGCGCGAGCCGGCTGGGCAGCACGCTGGCCGCCGCGGCGAGCAGCAGGCACACGGCCGCGCCCGCGCCCAGCGGCAGCCAGGGCAGCCGCAGCGCCACGCTCGCCTGCCCGGCCAGGATGCGGTGGTTGAGCAGCGCGGTGGTGCCGTACTGGGTGAGGGCGGTGACGGCGAGGGCCAGCACGGCGGCGGTGGCCACCACCAGGACGGCCTCCAGGGCGACCATCTGGAGCACCTGGCGGCGCACCGTCCCGGTCAGCCGCAGCACGGTGAAGTCGCGGCGGCGGTCGGCGGCGCTCATCACCATGGTGTTGACGATGGCGATCAGCGCGTAGAGCAGGGCGGGGCCGAGGATCGTCGTGGTGGCGATCCAGGCGTAGTGGGCGTTGGGGTCGGGCCCGGGGTCGTGGGCGTCGGTGAGGGCGCCGCCGAGCCGGTCGGCGGGCTCGGCGCTGAGGTGGACGGCGCCGGGGCGGGCGC
The DNA here is from genome assembly GCF_042724935.1 of Kitasatospora sp. NPDC127060. Classification (NCBI taxonomy): domain Bacteria; kingdom Bacillati; phylum Actinomycetota; class Actinomycetes; order Kitasatosporales; family Streptomycetaceae; genus Kitasatospora; species Kitasatospora sp. NPDC127060. Next base: position 107,919 of record NZ_JBHXEG010000005.1, on the reverse strand, counting down.
CGCCCAGGTGGCCGGCGACGGCCTCGCCGCTGAGCAGGACCTCGTCCAGGCCGAGCTGGGTGCGGTAGACCAGGGCGAGCCGCAGGCCGGTGACGGTGCCGTCGGCGAGGCGCAGGTTGACCTGGTCGCCGAGCTTCCAGCCGTGGCCGCGGGCCTGGTCGGTGGAGGCGGCGAGGGTGGCGCCGTGCAGGTCGGCGGGGCTGCCCTGGACGGCGGGCAGGGTCCAGGCGGTGGCGAGGTCCCCGTCGACGACGGTGGCGGCGGAGGGCACGGTGGCGGGCGAATCCTCGCCGTGGTCGTCGAAGGCGGGCCGGTCGGCGCCGAGGCCGGTGACCACGGTGGCGGTGGTGGCGGTGGCGCGCAGACCGGGCTGGGCGGCGGTGAGCCGGTGGGCGGCGTCGGCGGGCAGCGGCTGGCCGCCGGGGCGCAGCACGTACCGGGCGGCGGCGGTGGCCCCGGCCTGGGCGGTCATGGCGTCGGCGAAGGCGGCGGTGGAGCCGACCACGGTGCCGGCGAGCGCGATGGTGAGGAAGGCCGGGGTGGCGGTGGAGACGGTGCGGCGCACCGCGGTGAGCGCGTTCTGCCGGGCGAGCAGCGGGGCGGCGGCGGTGAGCCGGGCCAGCGGGGCGCTGAGCAGCCGGACCAGGGCGGGGACGACCACGGGCGCGAACAGGGCGAGGGTGGTGATGGTGATCAGGTCGGCGCCGAGCACCCACTGGGAGGCGAGTTGGGGGTCGTCCGGCTGGTCGCCGGGGGCGGGCGGCATGGTGGCCGCGGACAGGTAGTAGGCGACGGCGCCGGCCAGGGCGAGCAGCGAGAGCAGGGCGAAGGCCCAGCGCGGCTTGGTCATCACCGTGCGGTCGACGGCGGCGTCACCGAGCGCCTCGACGGCCCGCACCCGCCCGGCCCGGAGCGCCGCGGTGACCGCGCCGAGCAGGGCGACCAGCAGGCCGACGGCGGCGGCCAGCAGCATCGGCCCGACGGCGGGCCGGGCGCTGAACCCCTCGGGGGCGGCGCCGCGGGCGACCAGCCAGGCGGCCAGCGCGGGTGCGCCGGGCAGCGAGAGCAGGCAGCCGCTGACGGCGGAGACCAGGGCGACGACGGCGGCCTCGCCGGTGATCAGCCAGACGATCTGGCGGGGCGTGGCGCCGACGGCGCGCAGCATCGCGATCTCCTGGCGGCGCTGGGCGACGGCGAAGGCGAAGGTGCCGGCGACGACGAAGACGGCGACGAACGCGGCCATCGCCGAGGTGAACTGGAGCACCTTGTGCAGGGAGGGGGCCCCGAGCGGGGAGTCGTCCCCGGCGGTGTCGCCCAGCAGGGTGCCGGTGGTGGCGACCAGGGTGACGCCGAGGGTGAGGGCGACGTAGGAGCCGGCGAAGGCGGCCTTGCGGCGGCGCAGGCTCGCGGCGGCGACGGGCAGCAGGGTGCCGAGGGACGTCATGCCGGCGTCCCCGCCGTCTCCAGGGCGGTCATCCGCTCGGCGATCCGCTGGGCGCTGGGGCCGGTCAGGTCGTCGACGATCCGGCCGTCGGCGAGGAAGAGCACCCGGTCGGCGCGGGAGGCGGCGACCGGGTCGTGGGTGACCATGACGGTGCTCTGGCCCTCGCGGTCGACCAGTTCGCGCAGCAGGGCGAGCACGTCGCGGCTGCTGGAGCTGTCCAGGGCGCCGGTCGGCTCGTCGGCGAACAGCACCCGGGGCCGGGTGATCAGGGCGCGGGCGATGGCGACGCGCTGCTGCTGGCCGCCGGAGAGCTGGGACGGCAGGTGGCCGGTGCGCTCGCCGAGGCCGACCTGGGCGAGCGCGCGGTTGACCTCGGCGCGGTCCGGCCGGCGCCCGGCCAGGCGCAGCGGCAGGCCGACGTTCTGCTCGGCGGTGAGCGAGCCGACCAGGTTGAACGCCTGGAAGACGAAGCCGAGTCGCTGTCGGCGCAGGACGGTCAGCTGGGTCTCGGTCAGCCCGGCGAGGTCGGTGCCGTCCAGGACGACCCGGCCGCTGTCGGGGCGGTCGAGGCCGGCGCCGCACTGCAGCAGGGTGCTCTTGCCGGAGCCGGAGGGGCCCATCACGGCGGTGAAGGTGCCCCGCTCGAAGGTGACGTCCACCCCCCTGAGCGCCCGCACGGCCTCCGGGCCGGTGCCGTAGGTGCGGTGTACGTCTTCGAGGCGCAGTACGGCCCCGTCATCCCCCGTGATCTTCACGGGGCCTACACCTACCACGGCCGTGGCCGCGTCGACCAGGGGCTTTGGGAGAATCGTTACTCCACGTGACGAGCCCGCGTCGGCCGTCGGGCCTCGGCGCGGATGCCCTCGTCCCGTTGCTCCCGGCTCCGGCGGGCTTCGGCGGGGGTCACCGGGCCGGCTCCCGGAGCATGAAGACGTCGATCGGGTCCTCGTGGACGACCCTGAAGCCGTGCCGCTGGTACAGCCGCTGGGCGGCGCTGCCCTGCAGGACGTTCAGGCGGACCGGTTCGCCCGCCGCGTCCGCCTCGGCGAGGAGGTGGCGCAGGACGGCGGTGCCGAGGCCGCGGCCCTGGAGGTGCGGGGCCAGGTAGAACAGCTCCAGGTGGCGCCCGCCGTGCTCGTCGGGTCGGATCGTCACCGAGCCCGCGAAGGCTCCTTCGACCCGCAGCACGGACGTGTGCCGGGTGGAGAAGGACTTCCGCACGCGGTCCCGGGAGCGGTCCGGGTCCCAGCGCCCGAGGCGTTCCAGGTCGGTGCGCATGACCTGGGCCTTGAGCTCGACGATGGGTTCGAGGTCCTTTGGTCCGGCGGGTTCCAGGGTCCAGGCGGGGAGGCTGTTCACGGTGCGCAGTGTTCCACCGCCCGCACGGCCTCCACCAGCGGTTATCTCATGATGCGGACCGTCAGGAGACGTTCCGGGCGTCCGCCCAGACCCCCTCGAACTCCTCCCGGTACACCTCCAGCAGCCCCGGCTCGGTGCCGCCCGGCTGCTGGCCGGCGCCGCCTCGCAGGATGAGTGCCGGGGACTCCATGCCCCGGGAGCGGCGCAGGTAGGGCTGGATGACGCCGAGGTCGCGGCTCTGCCGGCGGCCGGCCACCGGGCCGGTGGGGCGGGGGCCCTCGACCAGGTAGGCGGTGAAGCGCGGGGTCTCGTCGAAGACCCGGATCTCGAAGCCGCCCTGGTCCCGCAGCCGGGCCCGGACCCGTCGCACGTGCATGATGTTCATCTCGATCGAGCGGGACAACTCGCCGCGCGAGAGCCCGAGTTCGCGTTCGCGGCGGCGCACCGCGCTGCTCGCCGGGTTGAGGAACAGCAGCCGGACCCGGCAGCCCTCGCCGGCGAGGCGGACCAGCCGTTTGCCGGTGTAGTTCTGACAGAGCATGCCGAGGCCGATGCCGAGCGCGTCCAGGCGCCGGGCGCCGTCCAGCAGGTCCTCCACCGGCAGGTCGCGCTGCAGCCGGACCCGGTCGGCGTGCACCGCGACCACGTCCGCGTAGCGTCCGGCGACCAGCGACTCCACCACGTCGGCGGGCACCCCGCCCGCGCCGCCGTCCAGGACGGCGAGCAGCCGGGCGGCGGCGCGTTCGGTCTGGGCCAGCACGGTCTGGGTGAGCACCCGGTTGCGGGAGACCACGTGCCGGGCCACCTCCAGCTCGTCCAGGGCGAGTTCGATCTCGCGCCGGTCGGCGAGGAAGGGCTCGAAGCAGGGCCAGTGCTGGACCATCAGTTCGCGCAGCTGGGGCAGGGTGAGGAAGACCAGCGGGTCGTCGTCGGCCGGGTCGAGGAGGTAGCCCTTGCGGCGGCTGACCTCGCGCACCGCGCCGGCCCGGTGCGCCCACTCCTCGCCGGCCGGACCGGCGGCGGCGGTGACCCAGTCCTCGCCGTGGGCGGGGGCGTAGATGGGGTGCAGCACCTCGTCGACCAGGGAGCGCAGCCGCTGCTCGACCAGGTTGAGCCAGACGTACGCGCGGCCGGACAGCCGGACCCGCTGGTAGGCGTCCTCCCACTCGCCGGCCGACCAGGCGAGCGCGGGGACCTCCACCGGGCCGCTCTGGGCCGGGACGAGCGCGCGGCCGGTCATGGTGGGGCGCATGACCACCGTGGGCGCCTCGCTGCGGGCACCGCCCCGGTCGGGGCCGTCGGGCCCGGAACCACGGCCGCCGCCAGCGGGGAACACCATGCGCCACCTCATCTGCGGCTGACCCCCGCGGGCGCGGGGACCATTGACGGGCCGTTGACTAGCACCGGTCGGCCGGGGCGGCCGGACGATCAAGGGTACTGCCCGCCGCGAGCCGCCCGCAGCCGGATGGCCGACGGGCTCCCGCGCACCACCGGCCCGGCTCGCGCGCACCACTGCCGCCGGACGGGCCCCGACCCCACTCTTCACACGAATGCCCGCCGGACACCCGTTCGGCCCAACCCCGGCGGTACCTCCCGGCCGTCGGGGAAGGGCTCGGGGAGTATCTCCGGGAGTGTGCGGGCTGTGCGCGCGTCACGGCGCGCGGGCGCCGCACATGCCCGGCCGCCCGGCCGGGAAGAGAGCGTCCGGGTCCGGGCAGGTTGTCGGACACCTGTCGGACTACACATCAGTTTCCGCATGTCACAAGGAAGTTGAGGACTCATGCAGGTCTGGCCCGGAAAGCCCTACCCCCTCGGCGCCACCTACGACGGGGCCGGTACCAACTTCGCGGTGTTCTCGGAGAGTGCCGACCGGATCGAGCTGTGCCTGATCGACGAGGACGGCTCGGAGACCGCCGTCGAACTGCGCGAGACGGACGCCTTCGTCCGGCACGCCTACCTCCCCGGCGTCCAGCCCGGCCAGCGCTACGGCTTCCGGGTGCACGGCCCGCACAATCCGGGCCTGGGCCAGCGGCACAACAGCGCCAAACTGCTGCTGGACCCGTACGCCAAGGCGATGAGCGGCCACATCGACTGGGACGAGTCCGTCTACGGCTACCACTTCGGCGCCCCCGAGCGCCGCAACGACCTCGACTCCGCCCCGCACACCATGCACTCGGTGGTGATCAACCCGTACTTCGACTGGGGCACCGACCGCCCGCCGCGCACCGACTACCACCGCACCGTCATCTACGAGGCCCACGTCAAGGGCCTCACCCGGCTGCACCCCGGCATCCCCGAGGAGATCCGCGGCAGCTACGCGGCGCTGGCCCACCCGGCGGTGATCGAGCACCTGGCCAAGCTCGGCGTCACCGCGATCGAGCTGATGCCGGTGCACCAGTTCGTCCGCGACCACCGGCTGCGCGACCTCGGCCTGGCCAACTACTGGGGCTACAACACCATCGGCTTCTTCGCCCCGCACTCCTCCTACTCCTCCACCGGCGACCGCGGCCAGCAGGTGCAGGAGTTCAAGTCCATGGTGAAGGCGCTGCACGCGGCCGGGATCGAGGTGATCCTGGACGTCGTCTACAACCACACCGCCGAGGGCAACCACCTCGGGCCGACGCTGTCGCTGCGCGGCCTGGACAACGTCTCCTACTACCGCCTCGCCAAGGACCAGCGCTTCTACGAGGACACCACCGGCACCGGCAACAGCCTGCTGATGCGCAGCCCCCACGTGCTCCAGCTGATCATGGACTCGCTGCGCTACTGGGTCACCGAGATGCACGTGGACGGCTTCCGCTTCGACCTCGCCGCCACCCTGGCCCGGCAGTTCCACGAGGTCGACCGGCTGTCCTCGTTCTTCGACCTGGTCCAGCAGGACCCGGTGGTCTCCCAGGCCAAGCTCATCGCCGAGCCCTGGGACCTCGGCGAGGGCGGCTACCAGGTCGGCAACTTCCCGCCGCTGTGGACGGAGTGGAACGGCATGTACCGGGACACCGTGCGCGACCTGTGGCGCGGCGAGAACGCCACCCTCGCCGAGTTCGGCTCCCGGCTCACCGGCTCCTCCGACCTCTACCAGGACGACGGCCGCCGCCCCATCGCCTCCATCAACTTCGTGACCTGCCACGACGGCTTCACCCTGCGCGACCTGGTCTCCTACAACGACAAGCACAACCAGGCCAACGGCGAGGACAACCGGGACGGCGAGTCGTTCAACCGCTCCTGGAACTGCGGCGTCGAGGGCCCCACCACCGACCCGGCCGTAGAGGAGCTGCGGGCCCGCCAGCAGCGCAACTTCATCGCCACCCTGATGCTCTCCCAGGGCGTGCCGATGCTCTCCCACGGCGACGAACTCGGCCGCACCCAGCTCGGCAACAACAACACCTACTGCCAGGACAACGAGCTGTCCTGGGTGCACTGGCCCGACGGCGACGGGCCGGCCGCCCGGCTGCTGGAGTTCACCCAGGGGATGATCTGGCTGCGCCGCGACCACCCGGTGTTCCGGCGCCGGCGGTTCTTCCACGGGCGGGCGGTGAGCGGCTACGACGACCTCACCGACATCGCCTGGTTCACCCCCGCCGGGGAGGAGATGACCAAGCGCAACTGGGGCGCCAGCTACGCCAAGTCGCTGACCGTCTTCCTCAACGGCTACGCCATCTCCGAACCGGACCGGCGCGGCGGGCGGATCGTCGACGACTCCTTCCTGCTGATGTTCAACGCCCACTTCGAACCGCTGGAGTTCACCGTGCCCGCCGACCACGGGCAGGAGTGGCAGGTCGTGGTCGACACCGCCCAGCCCCGGCTGCCCGCCCCCGGCACCGGCACCCGGGTCAAGGCCGGGGACGCGCTGTGGCTCACCGACCGCTCGCTGCTGGTGCTGCAGCGGCCCGCCTGATCCCCCGGGCGCTCACCTGTTCGGATCAGCAGCGGGTCTTGGCGGCGGGCCGGGCCGGGTACCTATGGACCTATGACCTCCGCCGCCGAGCCCGCGCAGCCCCGCCCGGCCGCTACCCACCCCACCGCCACCCACCCCACCGCTCCCCGCCCCACCGCCACCCACCCCACCGCCAGCTACCGCCTCCAGCTCCAGCCCGGCTTCACCCTCCGCCACGCCACCGCCGCCGTCCCCTACCTGGCCGCACTCGGCGTCTCCCACCTGCACCTCTCCCCGCTGCTGGAGGCCGCCCCCGGCTCCACCCACGGCTACGACACCGTCGACCACACCCGGATCAGCGAGCAGCTCGGCGGCGAGAGCGCACTGCGCGCCCTGGCCGCCGAGGCCCACCGGCACGGCCTGCGGCTGATCGCCGACGTGGTGCCCAACCACATGGCCGTGCCCGTCCCCGAGCGGCTCAACCGGCCGCTCTGGCAGGTGCTGCGGGACGGGCCCGACTCCCCGTACGCGCGCTGGTTCGACATCGACTGGACGGCGCAGCCCGGCCCCGCCGACGCCCCCGGGCGCGGGCGGGTGCTGCTGCCGCTGCTCGGCGACCGGCTCGGCGCCGTCCTCGACCAGCTGGTGGTGGACGGCGAGGTGCTGCGCTACCACCGGCACGAGCTGCCGCTGCGCCCCGGGACGGCCGGGCTGCCGCTCGCCGACCTGCTCGCCCGGCAGTGGTACCGGCTGGCCTGGTGGCAGCTGGCCCGCACCGAGCTCAACTACCGGCGGTTCTTCACCGTCAACGAGCTGATCGCCGTCCGGGTCGAGGACCCGGAGGTCTTCGCCGCCACCCACGCCGTACTGCTGCGACTGCACGCCGACGGCGTCCTGGACGGCTTCCGGATCGACCACCCGGACGGGCTCGCCGACCCGCGCGGCTACCTGCGCCGCCTGGCCGACGCCACCGGCGGCGCCTACACGGTGGTCGAGAAGATCCTCACCGGCGCGGAGCGGCTGCCCGAGGACTGGCCGGTGGCCGGGACCACCGGCTACGACGCGCTGCGCCGGATCGACGGCGTGCTCACCGACCACGCGGGCGCCTGCCGGCTCGCCGGGGCGTACGAGGCCTTCCGGCACGGCGGGCCCGCCGCCGGGCTCTGCGCCGACCCGCACCCGGCGGTGGCCGCCGCCCGGCGCGGCCGGGCCGACATGACCGGGCCCGGGGGCGAGCTGGCCGCCGAGATCGAACGGCTGGTCCGGATCGCGCTGCGGATCGGCGCCACCGACCCCGCGCACGCCGACCACGCGCCCTGGCAGCTGCGCGCGGCGCTGCGCCGGCTGCTCACGGACTACCCGGTGTACCGGCCGTACGCGCGGCCCGGGGAGGCGGCGCTCGACTTCGGCGGGGTGCTGGGGGCGGATTTCGAGGATCCGACCGAACGCCTGGTCGCCGCCCTCGCCCTCGGCCGGCTGGGGCCCGGCGCCGACCGGGACGAGTTCTGCGCCCGGTTCGCCCAGACCGCCGCCGCGGTGGCCGCGAAGGGCGTCGAGGACACCGCCTTCTACCGCTGGAACGCGCTGCCCGGCCTCAACGAGGTCGGCGGCGAGCCGGGCCGGCCCGGACTGCCTCCGGCCGAGTTCCACGACTGGTGCCGCCAGCTGGAGCGCACCTGGCCGCACAGCATGACGGTGCTCTCCACCCACGACACCAAGCGCAGCGCCGACGCCCGGGCCCGGCTCGCCGTCCTCGCCGAGCAGCCGGAGTCCTGGGCCGCCGAGGCCGCCGCCTGGTCCGCGGCCGCCGGGCCGCCCGCCCCCGGCCTCGACCGGGACGCCGACTGGCTGCTCTGGCACACCCTGGTCGCCGGCTGGCCGATCGGCCCCGACCGGCTGGTCGCAGCCCTGCTCAAGGCCGTCCGCGAGGCCAAGCTGCACACCTCCTGGACCGCCCCCGACGCCCGGTACGAGCAGGCCCTGGAGCAGCGGGCCCGCGCCGTCTTCGGCAACGCCGGACTGCTCCCCCGGATCGAGGGCCTGGTGCACGCGCTCACCCCGTACGCCCGCTCCAACACCCTGGCCGCCGCGCTGCTGCACCTGACCGTCCCGGGCGTGCCCGATCTCTACCAGGGCAGCGAGGAGCCGCTGTACACCCTGGTGGACCCGGACAACCGGGGCGTGGTCGACTTCGGCGCACTCGCCGTCCGGCTCACCGACGCGGCGACCGCGCGCCCCGGCGACCTCGCCCGGGAGAAGCTCCACCTGACCGCCACCGCCCTGCACCTGCGCCGCTCCGGCCCGCTCGGCGCCTACCGGCCGCTGGCCGCCGAGGACCTCTCCCGTGACCACCTGCTGGCCTTCGCCCGGGGGGAGGACGTGGTCACCGCCGTCACCCGGCTGCCGTACGGGCTGGCCAAGGCCGGCGGCTGGCGGGACACCGTACTGGACCTGCCGGCCGGCGGCCCCTGGACGGACCGGCTGTCGCTGCGCACCTTCCCGGCGGGCCCGGTGCCGGTGGCGGAGCTGCTGGCGACGTACCCGGTGGCACTGCTGACGAGGAGGGGTTGAGGGTGTCGCGCTACGAGGTGTGGGCGCCGAGCGCCGCCAGCCAGGTCGCCGTCGAAGTCGACGGCGTGGCGCATGAGTTGTCCCGCTGCCCGGACCGGGACGGCTGGTGGGCCGGCGAGGCCCCGGAGGGGGACTACGCCTTCCGGCTCGACGGCGGTCCGCCGCTGCCCGACCCGCGCTCGCCCCGGCAGCCGCACGGCCCCGACGGCCCCAGCCGGGCGGTGGACCACGGCGCCTTCCGCTGGTCGCGGACCGGCTGGCACGGCCGCGCACTGCCCGGCGCGGTGCTCTACGAGCTGCACATCGGCACCTTCACCGCGCGCGGCACCTTCGACGCGGCCGCCGAACAGCTGGACCACCTGGTCGAGTTGGGCGTGGACTTCGTCGAGCTGATGCCGGTCTGCCCGTTCCCCGGCCGGCACGGCTGGGGCTACGACGGAGTCTCCCTGTGGGCCGTGCACGAGCCCTACGGCGGACCGGAGGGCCTCAAGCGCTTCGTGGACACCGCGCACCGCAAGGGCCTCGGGGTGGTGCTCGACGTGGTGCACAACCACCTCGGCCCGTCCGGCAACCACCTCCCCGCGTACGGCCCGTACTTCACCGACCGGCACCACACCCCGTGGGGCTCGGCGGTCAACCTGGACGCGCCCGGCTCGGACGAGGTGCGCGACTACCTGATCGGCAGCGCGCTGGCCTGGCTGCGCGACTACCGGATCGACGGCCTGCGGCTGGACGCCGTGCACGCCCTCGCGGACGACCGGGCCGTCCACTTCCTGGAGGAACTGTCGTACGAGGTCGAGAAGTTGGCGGTATCGGTGAACCGTCCGCTGTTCCTGATCGCCGAGTCCGACCTCAACAGCCCGCGCACCACCGCCGCCCGGGAGGCCGGCGGCCAGGGCCTCACCGCCCAGTGGAGCGACGACTTCCACCACGCCCTGCACTGCGCTCTCACGGGCGAATCCCAGGGCTACTACGGGGACTTCGCGCGCCGGCCGCTCGCCGCACTCGCCAAGGCGCTGCGGCACGGGTTCTTCCACGACGGCGGCTGGTCCTCCTTCCGGGGCCGCAGTCACGGGCGGCCGTTCGACTCGGGCGAGGGCCACCGGCTGCTCGGCTACCTCCAGACCCACGACCAGGTCGGCAACCGGGCGCTCGGCGACCGGATCTCCACCTCGCTGCCCCCCGGCCGGCTCGCCTGCGGCGCGGCCCTGGTGCTCACGTCGCCGTTCACCCCGATGCTGTTCATGGGCGAGGAGTGGGGCGCCGCCACCCCCTGGCAGTACTTCACCGACCACACCGACCCGGCCCTGGCGGAGGCCGTCCGGCGGGGCCGGCGGCGGGAGTTCGCCGAGCACGGCTGGGCCGCCGAGGCCGTCCCGGACCCGCAGGAGCCGGCCACCCTGCTGCGGTCGGTGCTCGACTGGACCGAGCTCCGGCGTGGCCCGCACCGCGAACTCCTCGACTGGTACCGGACGTTGATCCGGCTGCGGCGCGAGCGGCCGGAGCTCGCCGACCCGGACCTCGGCGCGGTGCGGGTCGAGTACGACGAGGCCGCGGGCCAACTGGTGGTGCACCGGGGGCCGTACCGGGTCGCCGTCAACCTCGGCCCGGCCGAAGCGGCGCTGCCGCTGGGGGGCTCCGGACGGGAGGTGGTGGCGGCCTTCGGGGCGGCCGCGCTGGACGGCGCGGCGGTGCGGCTGGCGGCGGACTCGGTGGCGGTGGTGCTGGTCGCCCGAGGGGTCACGGGCTGAAGGTGAGGGCTCACCGGAGGTGCCTGGGGGCCCACCCGCGGAACCGGAGGGATCACCAGAGGAAGGTGCCGATCCGCTCCTTGAGCGAGCCGGCGTCCAGGCCGTAGGCGGCCAGGTGCTCGGCCATCGAGCCGTACTGCCGGTGCTCGCCGCGCGGCACGCCCAGGCCCAGCACCCGGTGCGGGCGGTCGGCCAGCGCCGCGTGCGCCTCGTTCGCCGAGGTGCCCGCCAGGTACGGCTCCACCAGCACCACGTCCGCCCGGTCGCCCAGCGCGGCGCGCAGCCCGGCGGCGTCGAAGGGCCGCACCGTCGCCGCGTACAGCACGGTGACGTCCAGGCCCTCGGTGGCCGCCAGCACCGCGTCCAGCGTCGGGCCGACGGCCAGCACCACGCCGCGCGTGCCGGTGCGCACGGTGGTGAAGCGGCCGGGCTCGACGGCGAGCGGCGCGGTGTTCTGGTGGTTGGAGAGCCGGACGTACACAGTGCGGTCGCCGTCGGCGACGGCGTGGCGCAGCAGTTGCTCGGCCTCGTCCGGGTGGCCGGGGACGTGCACCGTCCAGTCCGGGAGGGTGTCCAGCAGGGCGACGTCGCCCGGGGACATGTGGGTGCGCCCGGCCGCCGGGTTGTCGTAGGAGCCGCCCGCGCTCACCAGGACGGCGCCGACACCCTGGTGGACCAGACTCAACTTGATCTGCTCGAAGGGCCGTTCGACCAGGAAGCTGGCGAAGGTGTGGGCGATCGGGCGCATCCCGCTGAGCGCCAGTCCGCCGGCCGCGCCGACCAGCAGCTGCTCCCGGATGCCGACGTTGACCACCCGGTCGGGGTGGCGCTCGTGGGCGGGCTCGAAGGCGGCGGCGCTGATGTCGGCGAGCACCACGGCCAGCCGGGGGTCCTCGTCCAGCAGGCGGGTGGTGACGTCGACGAAGCGCTCGCGCATGGTGTCCATCGGTGAAGTGCCTTTCGTGTGCGCTGACTCGGGGGGGGTGTGATTCAGGAGTTCTTCGGCTCGACCCGGGCGACGACCACGTGCGGGCGGCCCGGGTGCGCGGTGGTGTAGGCCCGGTGCAGCGCCTCGTGGTCGCGGCCGTCCACCGTCGCGGTCGACCAGCCCGCGGCGGCGAAGCGCTGGGCGATCCCGCCCTGCCAGCCGTGGGTGGCCGAGGAGTTGTCGATCACCACCGCGTGCAGCCGGTCCAGCCCGTAGGCGCCGGCGAAGGCCACCGCCTCGTGGTTGGAGCCCTCGTCGAACTCGGCGTCGCCGACCAGCACCCACACCGCCGGGTCGGTCAGCCCCTGGGCCCGCAGGCCGAGCGCGGTGCCGACGGCCAGCGGCAGGCCGTGCCCGAGCGAGCCGGAGGAGATCTCCACGCCGGACAGCAGGGTGCGGTCCGGGTGGTAGCCGAGCGGCGAGTCGTAGCCGCCGAAGCTCGGCAGCACGGCCGGGTCGAGGAAGCCCTTGGCGGCCAGCACGGCGTAGTAGGCCATCGGGCCGTGGCCCTTGGAGAGCAGGAAGCGGTCGCGGTCCTGGGCCTCGGCGGTGTCCGGGGCGACCCGCAGCACCCGGTCGTACAGCACCCAGAGCGCGTCCAGGGTGGAGGTGGCCGCGACGTCGTGCTTCTCGTCGCCGGTCATCAGGGCCATCAGCGGCTGGAGGTCCTCGAAGCGGGCCGGAGCTGCGGTTTCCGCCGGGGCTTCGATGTCGGTGTGCGTCGTCATGCGTCGATCGTGCAACTTCAAGCCGACTTGAGGTCAAGCGGCTACAGTGAGTTCCCATGACCGCGATACCCGACGCCGGCCGCACCCGCGGCCCGCGCCCCGGCGACCTCCTCACCATCGGCCAGCTCGCCGCCCGCAGCGGACTCGCCGCCTCCGCGCTGCGCTACTACGAGAGCCTCGGGCTGATCCACGCCACCCGCACCGCCGGCGGCCAACGCCGCTACCCGCGCGGCACCCTGCGCCGGATCGCCTTCGTCCGGGCCGCCCAGCGGGTCGGCCTCTCCCTGGACGAGGCCCGGGTCGCCCTCGACCGGCTGCCCGAGCGCCCCGCCCCCAGCGGCACCGAGTGGGACGGCGTCGCCGCCTCCTGGCAGCACCGGATCGACGAGCAGATCGCCGAACTCGAGCGGCTCAAGGCCAAGCTCAGCGGCTGCATCGGCTGCGGCTGCCTCTCGCTCACCCGCTGCGCCCTCTACAACGCCGACGACCGGGCCGCCCAGGCCGGCCCCGGCGCCCGGTACCTGCTCACCCGCGACCCGGACACCGGCCCGGAGCCCGTCCCGGCGGACCTCCCGAGCGGCCGCGGGCCCGAGCGCGCCACGGGGCACTGAAAACGCCGTTGCCACCGGACCGTTGGCGTGCCTACGGTGCGGACATGCTGCCCCTGGTGGAGACGGACGAGCAGTGGGACGCGGTCGTCCCCGACGAGTCGGTGATGCGCCCGGGCGCCGAGGCGCTGTGCGCGCGGCTGGGCGTCGGCGGGCAGCCGCTGGAGCGCTTCGCGGAAGGGTCCGTCCCGGTCTACGCGGTGGGCACGGAGCACGTGCTCAAGCTGTTCCCGGCGGCCGGCGCGCAGGACGGCCGCACCGAGGAACGCGTCCTGTGCTTCTTGGACGGCGCGCTGCCGATCCCCACCCCGGCACTCCGGGCGGCGGGCGAGTACGTCAACGGCTGGCGCTACGTCCTGATGTCCCGTCTGCACGGCGAGGGCCTCGCCCCCGCCTGGCCGGGCGTCCCGCCCACCGATCGCGAGCGGATCGCCCGGGACTGCGGCGAGGCACTCGCCGCCCTGCACGCCCTGGACGCCGAGCCGCTGGCCGACGTGCTCCGCCCCGGTGACTGGCCCGCCTTCCTCGACCGGCAGCGGGCCGGCGCCGTCGCCCGCCAGCGCGAACGCGGCCTGCCCGAGGTCTGGTCGGAGCAGATCCCGGGCTTCCTCGCCGCCGCCCCGCTCCCCCGCACCGAACAACGCGCCCTGCTGCACACCGAGTTCATGCGCGAGCACCTGATCACCGACCCGGCCGGCGGCTGGCGGCTCACCGGCCTGATCGACTTCGAGCCCGCGATGATCGGGGACCCTGCCTACGACCTGGTCGCCGTCGGCCTGTTCACCACCCGCGCCGACCCCCGCCTGCTCGGACAGCTGCTCACCGCCTACGGCCGCCCCTTCGAGCCGCGACTGCTGATGGCGTACACCCTGCTCCATGTGTACAGCGATCTGCCGTGGTACCTCAGGGAGTTGAAGCCATCGGCGCGGACCCTGGACGACCTGGCCGAGGAGTGGTTCGGGGTCGGCTAGGGGCGGGGGTCGGTGCGCAGCAGGCTGTAGTAGACCATGTCGCGCCACTCCCCGCCCCGGAAGGCCATCGCCCGGTGCACGCCCTCGCGGGTGAAGCCCAGCTTCTCCAGGACGCGCTGCTCGGCGAGGTTGCCCGCCTCGGTGTCCGCCTCCAGCCGCATCACCGGGGTGTGCGCGAACAGGTAGTCCACCAGGAGCCGTTGGGCCCGGGTGCCGACGCCCCGGCCCCGGGCCCGCGGCAGCAGCTGCGCGCCGAGGCTCCAGTACGGGGCGGTCGGCCGGGCGCCCTTGCGGGTGGCGGCGACGAAGCCGAGGAACTCGCCCTCGGCGGCCACCGCGAAGATCCACTGCTCCTCACCGAGCAGCCCGTTCTCGGCCCACCGGCGCCGGAACCGTTCAGGATCCCCCCAGCCGTACCACTGGAACTCGCCCAGCGCTTCGGGGTCGTTCAGCATTTCGCCGAGGGCGGGGAGGTCGGCTTCGGCGATCGGGCGGAGGAGGGTCTTCGCTGGGTCCACGAAGCCGCCAACGCGCCGGTCCGCCCGACCGTTCCTCAGCCCGACGTCGACCGGGCGAGCCGGAAGCCGACGTCGTCGATCCGCAGCGTCGGGTGGCTGCGGCGGCGGACGGAGGCGCGGCAGCTCCAGTGCTCGTCGAACCATCCGCCGCCGCGCAGCACGCGGTAGCCGCCGTACACCTCGGGGTCGTAGAGCTCCCAGCACCACTCCCACACGTTGCCGAGCAGGTCGTACAGCCCGTACCCGTTGGGCCGCAGCCCGCCGACAGCGTGCGGGCGCTCGCCCGAGTTGCCGCGGTGCCAGGCGATCTCGTCCAGCGGGCCGTAGCGCGGACCGTCCGTCCCGGCACGGCAGGCGTGCTCCCACTCGGCCTCGGTGGGCAGCCGGTAGCCGTCGGCGGCGCGGTCCCAGCGGACGTCCTCGCCGTCCACCTCGTAGGCGGGCGTACGGCCTTCGCGCCGGGACCGTTCGTTGCAGTACCGGACGGCGTCCAGCCAGGAGACGCTGTGCGCGGGCCGGCGGTCGCCCGCGGCACCCTCGTACTCCTCGCGGGTGACCGGACAGCACGCGAGCTCGAACGGCTCCACCTCGACGCTCCAACTCCGCCGGGTGCGGCGGTCGGAGAGCGTGACGAGGCCGGGCGGAACGGCGGCCAGTCCGGTGCGGGTGTCCATGACCGGCGATCCTACGCGGCGCCCGTCCCGTCGGCCCGGCCCTCAGCGGGCGGCGGTACCGTACCCGGCGCGGTGCGGATACCCGACCCGATCGCGGTCACCTCCGATGGCAACCCCTGGGCGCACACCGCCCACGGCGAGACCAGCAGCAACACCATCTCCGACAGCAGGAACGACGAAGGAACCGACTTCTACCAGGAGAACCGCGGTGACGGAATCCGACGGCGAGTCGGTGCTGGTTCTCACCAGCCGCCTCGACTCCACCGCGGATCTGGTGGTCGAGCACCCGAACAGCCGGGGCGTCCCCGTGTTCCGGTGCGACAGCGCCGAGTTCCCCACCGAACTCACCCTGACCGCGACGCTGGAAGACGACTGGGCAGGACGGCTCGACAACGGCCACCGCACGCTCGACCTGTCCCGCGTCCGGTCGGTGTACTTCCGCAGGCCCGAGGAGTTCCGGCTGCCGCTGGGGCGGCCCGCGCATTGCACGCTGGGCCGCCCGATTCCGTGGTCGTCACGCTCAACTGGGCTGGCCGGTGGGCATGATGGTGACCTGCTGGAGGTTGACCCGAGGCGGGAGGGCCGCGATGAAGCCGACCGTCTCCGCGACGTCCTCCGGCGTGAGCCACTCCATCGCGTCCTTCGAGCCCTCCAGCCACTCCAGCGCGCCCTGATCCGTCACATGGCTCTGCAGTTCCGTCGCGACGATGCCCGGCTCGACCGCCGACACCCGGACCTTCTTCGCGCCCAGCTCCGCCCGCAGGTGGCGCGACAGGTGGCTCACGTACGCCTTCGTGCCGGAGTACACGGCGAAGTTGGGGAAGATGTTCTGCGCCGCGATGGACGAGGTGTTGATCAGGTCGGCCACGCCCCGCTCACCGGCCGCCTGCACCAACTGCGGGGTGAAGACGCCGATCGCGTTCATCAGACCGGTGATGTTCAGATCGATCTGCTGCTTCCACTGGTCCGTCGCCAGCTCCTCGATCGGGGCCGGCAGCATGACGCCCGCGTTGTTCAGCAGCAGGTCGGCTCCGCCGAACTCGTCCTCCACCCGCTCGGCGACGGCCTTCAGCGCCTCGGCGTCCGTCACGTCGGCGGCGATCGCCACCGCCCGCCCGCCGTTCCTCTCGATCCGCTCGACCAGCTCCGCCAGTCGGTCCGCGCGCCGTGCCAGGACGACGACCTGGGCTCCCAGCGACGCCAGCTTCTCGGCCGACGCCTCACCGATGCCGCTCGACGCGCCGGTGACGACGGCGACGCGACCGGCGAGGGGCTGGACCGAAGTGCTCGTGGACATGTTGTTCACCCTCCAGGGGCCTTGGTTTCCCGTCGGCCGATCTCCGCCGGCCGCAGATCCAGTACAAGCCGTGCGCCACCCCTTCGGGACGCCATGACTGGCCCTGCCCAGGCAGGTACTGCCAGGGCCACCCGGAACCGCCCACCCACGCCGCCACCGCAGCGACAATGAACGCATGGACCGCGCCAAGGAAATCGCCGACTTCCTCCGTTCACGCCGCGCCCGCGTCGCCCCCGAGGAGGCCGGACTGCCCGCCGACGGCCGGGTGCGCCGGGTGCCCGGCCTGCGTCGGGACGAGGTGGCCCGCCTGGGCGGCGTCAGCACCGAGTACTACACGCGGCTGGAGCAGGGGCGGGCCCGCAACCCCTCCCCCGAGGTGGTGGACGCGATCACCCGCGCCCTCCGCCTGGACGACACCGAGCGCGAACACCTCACCGACCTCCTCCGCTCCGACTCCCGGCCTGCTCGCCGCACCCCGGTCAGGGCCCAACGGGTGCGCCCAGGCCTGTACTTGATGCTGGAGACCCTCGACCGCGTACCGGCCTTCATCCTGGGCCGGCGCACCGACGTCCTGGCCGCCAACCGGCTGGCGAGGGAGGTCCTCACCGACTTCGACGCCCTGCCCGCCAACCGCCGCAACCTGGCCCGTTACTACCTCCTGGACCCCAAGGCCCGGGAGAGCGTGGGCGATTGGGCGAGGATCGCCGCGGAGACGGTGGCGATGCTCCGACTCGAAGCGGGCCGCTACCCGCAGGACCGCCAGCTCGCCGACCTGGTCGGCGAACTCACCCTCCAGTCGCCGGAGTTCACCGGCTGGTGGAACGACCACCGGGTGCTGCGCCGCACCCACGGCGCCAAGCACTACCACCACCACCTGGTAGGAGACCTGCACTTCTCGTACGAGTCCTTCCAGGTGCCCGGCGACGCCGAACAGACCCTGTGCGTCTACAACGTCGAACCGGGCTCCGAGACCGCCCGGTCCCTCCAGGTCCTGGCCGGCTGGACCGCCCCGGCGATCCCGGCACCGTAGATCACGCCCCCCAGCTACCCTTTCCCCGTGCCCCACAGCGAGATCGAGATCACCGCGGACCTGATCCGGCAGTTGCTGAACGACCAGCACCCCGACCTGGCCGATCTCCCCCTCCGCCTCGGCGCCCGCGGCTGGGACAACCAGATGTGGCGCCTCGGCGACGACCTCGCCGTCCGGCTGCCCTGGGCCACCGAACAGGCAAGTGCCCTGCTGCGCAAGGAACACGCCTGGCTGCCAGCCCTGTCGCCGGATCTCCCCCTGCCGATCCCGGCTCCCCGCCGCCTCGGTGAGCCCTCCGAGCGCTTCCCGCGCCCCTGGCTGGTCACCACCTGGGTGCCGGGCACCCCCGCCGACCGCGCTCCCGTCACCCGCGCCGCCGCGGCGGCCGAAGCCCTGGCCGCCTTCCTGACCGCCCTCCACCAGCCCGCCCCGGCCTCCGCCCCGACCGGCGAGCGCGGCCGGCCCCTCGCCGCCCTGGCCGACCGGGTCGCCGAGGGGATCACCTCGGCCGCCGAGCTGGGCCTGCTCCCCGCCCCGGACGCCGTCCGCGCCGTCTGGGAGGACGCCGTCACCGCCCCCGTCTGGACGGGCCCGGCCCTGTGGATCCACGGCGACCTCCACCCGGCCAACGTCCTCACCGCCGACGGCACCCTCTGCGGCGTGATCGACTTCGGCGAGCTCTGCGCCGGCGATCCGGCCGGCGACCTCGCCGCGGCCTGGTCCCTTCTCCCGGACGGCGCCGCGGACCTCTTCCGCCGGGCCTACCGCCCCGTCCTCGACCCCGCGACCCTGCGCCGCGCCCGCGGTTGGGCCGTCGTGCGCGCCCTCGGCGGCATCCACGTCGGCGAGGCCGGCCGCCGCAACCGCCCGGGCGGCAAGGCCACCTGGGGCCCGCCTGCCCACGCCGCCCTCCACCGCCTGACCGCCGGCGCCCACCCGCTCCCCGACGATCCGATCCCCGACCACCCGCTCCCCGACCGCCCAGTCCCCCACCCCACCGAAGGCGTCGCCACGGAAGGCGTCCGATGACCGGGCAGGTGCCCGACTCCGAGCGCGGCGTCCCGCACGCCGACTTCACCGTCTGACTGCGGCCCGGCTCCCAGCCGTCTCCCAGGCCACCCTCAGCGAACGACCAGCCTTTAAGCCCCTTCTCATCCGCCGGACCTAGCCTCCGCGCATGAACGTCTCCCTGCTCGACGGCTGGTTCCCCTGGACGGTCCAGGCCGCCGCACTCGCCCTGTTCCTGACCGCGGTGGGCTGGCGGGACCGGAGCTGGCAGCGCAAGTGGGGACCGATCGCGCTGGGCACCGCGCTGGCGATCACCGCGGTCGTCGCCGTCGCCGTGCTCACCCTGGCCGGGATCACCGATCCGATCCCGTTCGGGGTGTGGCTGTGGAGCGGGGTGGCGATCGCCTCGTTCGCCGTGCTCGGCTTCGGCTGGCGGGGCGCGCGGTGGTGGCGGCGGGCGCTGGTCGCGCCGACCGTACTGCTGGCGCTGTTCTGCGCCGCGAACAGCGTGAACATCGCGACCGGCTACTACCCGACGGTGGACGACGCGATCGGCGAGCTGAGCGGTCAGCCGCTGCCGGACCAGATCACCGTGTCCGAGGTGTCGTCGATCCACGGCAAGACCAAGACCGGCCGCATCGTCCAGGTCGACATCCCGGACACCGCGAGCGGCTTCGCCCACCGCCAGGAGCTGGTCTACCTGCCGCCCGCCTGGTTCCGCAGTCAGAACCGGCCGAAGCTTCCGGTGCTGGAGATGATCGGCGGCGAGTTCGCGGCGCCGGACAACTGGATCCGCTCCGGCAACGCGGTGAAGACCGCCGACGAGTTCGCCGCGAAGCACAACGGCTTCGCCCCGATCCTGGTCTTCGTGGACGCCACCGGCGGCTTCCGGGTGGACACCGAGTGCGTGGACGGCCCGCACGGCAACTCCGAGAGCCACCTGCTCAAGGACGTCCCGCCGTACGTCGAGAAGACCTTCAACGCCGCCACCGACCCGCACAAGTGGGGCATGGCCGGCTGGTCGATGGGCGGCACCTGCGCCTTCGACATGGTCGTCGAACACCCCGGCCGTTTCGCCCACTTCGGTGACTTCTCGGGTGACAAGGGCCCGTACATCGGCGACAAGGAGCACACCATCCAGGAGCTGTACGGCGGCGACGCGGCCGCCTGGGCCGCCCACGACCCGCTGACCGTGCTCGCCCACCACGCCAAGTACCAGGGCGTCTCCGGCTACTTCGGCCAGGGCGACGAGGAGCACGGCCAGATCGAGTCCGCCAAGGCCCTGGAGGCCGCCGCCAAGAAGGACGGCATCCGCACCACCAACGTGGTCGGCTCCGGCAAGCACACCTGGCAGACCGGCTCGGCGACCTTCGCCCAGGCCCTCCCCTGGCTCGCCGCCCAGCTGGGCGTCCCGGGCACCCACGCGTAACCGTCACGGGCCCGTCCCGGTCCGGTCCGGATTCGGTACGGATCCGCCCTCGGTTCCGCTCCCGGTCCTCGGTTCCGGCCCCGGTCCCGCCCCCGGATCCGCGCCGGCGCCCGGCCGTACCCGAACCGCACCCCCCGCGCGGACCGTCCGGAACCGGACCGTGGGTGGGATCACATCTGTCCGCCGCCGGGGGAAAGCCTTGGTGTCGGCCGCCCGTTCACACCCGGCCGGCACCGCCCCGAACGGGCACGATCCACCGCCGAACCGCCCGCGCGGCAAGGAGATCCACTGCGCACGGTGGGTTCCGGGCACCGGCCCGTCCGCCGGATCCGGCTCTCCCGTCGCGCATGGCTTCCTCGGCACTCGCACACATGTTCACCACCAGCTCGCTGCAACTGCCGCACGCCCCCGGCGCCCGGGAGAAATCCCGCTTTGCTCCGGGCGCCGCCGTGTCATAGGTTTCGTCCGCCGTCGACGCAGCAACCGCTCTGACCGTGCCTCAGACCCTGCGGTGAGCTGTGGAGCCAGGGGGCCTGGCGGCTGCACCAACGGGGGAGGAACAGCCATGCCGAGTGCCCGCGGCCACGGGTCGACCGGTCGGCGAGGACGGGCGGCCGACGCGCCACCGGCCCCCGCCCCGGCCCAGACCCATGACACCGGACACCCGAGGGATCGTCAGTTGCGCAACAGCACCCGCCTGGCCACCGCCACCGCCGCCGCCCTGCTCTGCGCGGGCGCCCTGAGCGCCTGCGGCCCGGACAACAGCGGCCAGGACGGCGGCAAGAGCGCCGCCCCGTCGTCGCCCGCCACCGCGGCACCCACCGCGGGCGGCACCAACGCCGGCACCGGCACCGGCAAGCCCACCGGCGGCGCCGACAAGGACAAGGGCGTCCCGGCCAAGGCCTGGATGGACACCAAGAGCATCCCGATGGACGAGGCCTACCACTTCGCCCCGCTGGCCGCCAACGCCAAACCGGTCACCGGGTCGGTCGACTTCAAGGGCATGGAGCTGTGCCACGCCGCGCCCCCCAAGGGCGAGGAGTACATGTACACCGACGGCGCTGCGCGGGCCAAGGCCGCGGTCGGCTTCGGCGGGGACCGCTGGACGGCCCAGCAGACCGTGGACTTCTGGGGAGACCCGACCCACAGCAGCGGCAACGCCCAGACCGCCGGCGCGATCAAGCGGGGCCTGGTCGACGCCGTGACGAACTGCGCCAAGACCGCGCCGGGCGCCACGGTGAAGGTGACCAGCGCGGGCGACGCACCGTACTTCGCCGCCACCGTGACGGCCCCGCAGCCCGACGGCTCCACCGCCACCCTGCACGAGTACGTCGTGCTGAGCGCCGGGACGGTCAGCGAACTGTCCGTCTGGGCGACCACCAAGGGCGGCGCCCAGCCCAAGGACGCCTGGAAGGCGCCCGAGGACAAGTACGTCGCCACCGGCATGACGGCCCCGCTCTGCGAGGCCTTCCCGGGCTGCGGCTGACGCACCCGCTGCGGCCGGCGCACCCGGGCCGGCTGACGCACGAACCGCAGCCGACGCACGAGCCGCTGCGGACGCATCACGCCACAGCTGACGCACCGGTCACAGCTGACGCACCCACAGACGGCCGCCAGGCCCGTCCGGCACAGGGGACCGGACGGACCTGGCGGCACCACTTCAACCGCTCACAGCCCCAGGCGGCTGAGCGCCGTGGTCCAGTCGCTCGCGATCGCGCTGCGGGCGGCGTCCAGGGTCACCTTGTGGCCGCACACCGCGTTCTTCAGTCTGGTCTCGACCGAGTCCTTGCTCTGCGCCGGCTCGTTGCCGTAGCGCGGCTCGGGCCACAGGTTGCGCGGGTCGCGCGGCGCGCCGCCGAGCTCCAGCGGGACGAAGTGGTCCTCCTCGTAGTCCGAGGGGTTGGTGTCCGAGTAGCCGTACTGGGCGATCTGCTGGGCCTTCAGGGCGTTGGTGTAGCTGGTCGGCGGGCGCACGGTGGCGGTCCAGCCGGAGACGCAGATGGTCTGCCCGATGGTGGCCTGGGTGACCGCCGGGTTGTACGCGCCGGGGGTGCAGGACGGGTCGGGCAGGGGCAGGTTTGCCTGCGAACAACTCGCCGCGAAAGTAAGGGACTTGAGCGGTTCGTGGTTCCCCGGAACGGCGGCCTGCGCGGTGCCGGCGGCGAGGCCGGCGACGGCGAGGGTGGCCGCCGCGGCGACGACGGTGAGACGCTGACGGAGCATCATGGTGGCGCTCTCCTGGGCCGGCCCGGCCGATCGCCGGGCGACTGTGCCCATGACAGCACCGTTCGCTCGACCACCGTCAGGCCCGGGACGTGAACGAGTGGTGTCCACGCCTCCACACCGGCACGACACGACGGCCGACGGCCGACGGGCGGCGACCGGCAACCAGCGACGGGCGACCGGCGAAGGCCCCTACTCCACCAGCAGCCGAGCCAGCAGCGCCGCCGGCCCCTCCGGCAGGCTGCCGTGCACCAGCTCCGTGCGGTGCACCAACCGCGGTGCGGCGATCGGCGCGTGGGCGATGCCGGGGGCCCGGACCACCGCCGGTTCGGGCAGCAGGGTGAGCCCGTGCCCGGTGGCGACCAGGGCGAGCAGCCCGTGCAGGTCGGTGCCCCGGTAGCGGGTGGCGGCCCGGAAGCCGTCGGTGCCGGCGGCGGCGCGCAGCCGGGCGGCGGTCGGGGTGAGGTCGGGGGCGTCGAGCCAGCGCGCGGCCGAGAGGTCGGCGAGGGCGATGCCGGTGCGGCCGGCCAGCGGGTGCCCGACGGGCAGGGCGACGGCGACGGGCCGTTCGTCGACGGCGACGGTGGTCAGCGGGCCGACCTCGGGCAGCGGCAGCGGGTCGCTGGGCGCGGCGAGGCCGTCGATCAGGGCGAGGTCGACCTCGCCGGTGGCGACCCGAGCGGGCAGCACGTCCTGGGCGAGTACCCGGACGACCGGTTCGACCTGCGGATACACCCGGCGCACTTCGCCGAGTGCGCGCCCCAGGGTCGCCCCGACCGCCAGCGGGGTGGCGCCGAGCACCAGTCGGGCGCTCGGGGCGTCGGCCAGGCGCGCGACGTCGGCGCGCGCCGCCTCCAGTCGGACCAGCAGCGGTGCGGCGTGCTCCAGCAGCCGCCGCCCGGCCACCGTCGGCCCGACCGGGCGGCGGACCAGCAGCGCGGTGCCGAGGTCCGCCTCCAGTGCGGCGATCTGCTGGGAGACCGCGGACTGGGTGTAGCCGAGGTCCCGGGCCGCCTCGGAGAAAGAAGCGAGCCGGGCGACGGTGACGAAGGTGCGCAACTGCTGCGGATCCACGGCGGTCATCAACCGATCTGATCGATAAGTAAGAAATCATCGTTGGCGCTGATCTCGGGTGCGGGGCCAGGATAGCCGCATGACCTACCTGACCCCGCGGATCGCCCTGGTCGGCGACCGCTCCCCCGCCGTCCGCTCGCACGCCCGCATCCCCGGCCTGCTCGACTCCCTCGCCGAACGCGACCGGCTCGTCCTGGACGCCTACTGGATCCCCACCGAGGACGCCGGAGCGCCCGGCGCGCTGGACGGCTTCGACGCCGTCTGGCTGCTGCCCGGCAGCCCGTACCGCAGCGAGGCGGGCGCCCTGGCCGCGATCCGGACCGCCCGCGAGCGGGGCATCCCCTTCCTCGGCACCTGCGCCGGGTTCCAGCACGCGGTGCTGGAGTACGCCCGCGACGTCTGCGGCATCACCGACGCCGTCCACGGCGAGGAGGACCCGGACCGCGACCAGCAGGTGATCGTGCCGCTGTCCTGCTCCCTGGTCGGCCACGAGGGCACGGTCGTGGTCACCCCCGGCTCCCTGGCCGAGCGGGCCCTCGGCACCACCCGCACCCTGGAGCGCTACCACTGCAACTACGGCCTCAACGCCGACTACCTGGACCGGCTGCGCGCCCACGGACTGCGCTTCACCGGGGCGGACGAGTCCGGTCAGGTCCGCGTCCTGGAGCTGCCGGACCACCCGTTCTTCCTCGCCTCGCTGTTCCAGCCCGAGCTGTCCGGCGACGGCACCCGGGCCCACCCGATGATCCGGGCCCTGGCCGCGGCCGCCGTCGCCCACGCGGCCGAGGGCGAGCCGACGCCCGCCTGAGCGACGACCCCGCCGGGGAGCGGTCGCCCACCCGTCACATCGGCAGCGACCGCAGCCGTACCGGCCCCTCCGGCCACCCGGCGCCCTCCGCCAGCGGCCGCCACATGGTGCGCAGCGGCATGACCGCGAGCCGCCCCTCCGGCTGTTCGACCGTCACCTCCTCGGCGACCTCCCGGAAGCCCAGCCCCCGGTAGAACGCGGCCAGCGGCGGGCGGCAGAACAGCAGCGCGTACCGGAGGCCGAGCGCGCGCCCGTGGTCCAGGGCGGTTTCGACCACGGCGTGCGCCAGGCCCTCGCCGCGCCGGTCGGCGGCGACGCAGACGCCGCCGACGCCCACAGCCGCCAGGTCGGTGCCGCCGACGGTGAGCGGTATCGGGAGCAGCCCGGTGTGGGCGACGAGCCGGCCGTCGGCGGCCCGGATGCCGAAGTGCACGTCCTTGGAGCGGAAGGTCAGCCCGGTGTAGGCGACGCCGTACGGGTCCTCGCCGGGGCCGAGGATCTGCTCCTGTTCGGCGCGGGTGTAGCGCTCCAAGCGTTCGACGGCCAGCGGTTCAGCGGAGAAACGATCATTCATCACTCCATGCTCCCTTCCCCGCGGACGGGCCTCCGAGTCCCCTCCCGACCACCGGATCGGTCACATGGTCCGAGCCTACGAAGCCGCCCGCTCCACCAGCTCCGCCCACACCTCGTCGACCCGCGCCACCAGCGCCTCCAGCGACCCGCCGTTGTCGATCACCAGATCGGCGATCGCCAGCCGGTCCGCCCGCGCGGCCTGGGCGGCCATCCGGGCCCGGGCCTCCTCCACGGCCATCCCGCGCAGCCGGACCAGCCGGTCCAGCCGCACCTCGTCGTCCACGTCGACGACCACGACCAGGTCGAACAGCGGCGCCAGCCCGTTCTCGGCGAGCAGCGGCACGTCGTGCACCACCACCGCGTCCGGCGCGGCCGACGCCTCCAGTTCGGCGGAGCGGGACCGCACCAGCGGGTGGACGATCGCGTTCAGCGCCCGGAGCTTCTCCGGGTCGGCGAACACGATCGCCCCGAGGGCCGGGCGGTCCAGCGCGCCGTCCGCCCGCAGCACCTGCGGGCCGAACTCGGCGACCACGGCGGCCAGGCCGTCCGTCCCCGGGGCGACCACCTCGCGGGCGATCAGGTCGGAGTCCACGATCACCGCGCCGCGCGCGGCGAACAGCCGGGACACCTCGCTCTTGCCCGCGCCGATACCGCCCGTGAGTCCGATCTTCAGCATGGCGTCAGGCTACCGGCGCACCACCGCGGGCGTCAGGCCAGGTCCAGGCTCTCGCCCTCGCCCAGTACGGTCAGCTCGGCAGGGCTACCCGGTCCGTCCGGCCCCAGCAGCCGGGTGGCGATCATCTGCCCGATCGGGCTGAGCGTGGCCTCGTGCACCGGCACCGCCACCCGCGAGCCCGCCTCCCGGACGTAGTCGACCACTTCACCGGCTTTGCTCCAGGGCGCGGCGAGCGGCACCAGCAGGGTGTCGACGGCGTGCGGCGGCACGGTGAAGGCGTCGCCGGGGTGGAACAGCCGGCCGTCCAGCAGGAAGCCGATGTTCTTCACGAGCGGGATGTCCCGGTGGATCTCCGCGTGCCACTCGCCGTGCACGCTCACCCCGACCCCGCCGATCTCGAAGGCGTCGCCCTCGCCGACCGCGGTGATCCGCTGCCCGAGGCCCTCCAGCTGGCCGGCGACGTCGCCGTTGGTCCACACCCGCAGCGCCGGGTCGGCGTCCAGGGCGGCGCGCAGCCGGGACGGCTCGAAGTGGTCCATGTGCTCGTGGGTGATCAGGACGGCGTCCGCCCCGGCCAGGGCGGCGGGGTCGGTGAAGGCGCCGGGGTCGATGACGAGTGTGGTGCCGTCGTGCTCGACGCGTACGCAGGCGTGTCCGAACTTGGTGATTCGCATGCGGGAAACCATACAGCATGGCTGTACAGTTTTGCTGCACATCTTCCGGATAGACTTCTCCCATGACCAGCGACGCCCCGCACCGGGACACCTTGGACCTCGCCGCCGACCTGCGCGCCGCCCTCGGCAGCCTGGTCCGCACACTGCGCGACAGCGACGACCTGCCGCCCAACCAGGCCGCCGTGCTCGGCCTGCTGGTCCGCGACGAACGCTCCTACACCGTCGCCGAACTCGCCGACCGCCGACGCGTGCGCCACCAGTCGATGGCCCGCACCGTCGCCCTGATGTCCGAGGCCGGCCTGGTCGCCCAGCAGCCGCACCCCACCGACGGCCGCAAGCAGCTGATCGCCGCCACCGAGGCCGGCCGGCTCGCCCTGCTGGATCAGCGCGCCCGCCGCGAGCACCACATCGCGACCGCCATCGAGTCCCGCCTCAGCACCGCCGAACGGGAGCAGCTGCGCGCGAGCGTCGAACTGCTGCAGCGCCTGAGCTGACCCGCCGCCCCGGCGCCCGGACCGACCCGCCGCTACCGCGCCCGAACCGACCCGACCGGCTCCGGCCGCGGCGCCGGGACGGCCGGCCTCCCGAGCTCCGGCAGGTCGACGTGCTCGCTCAGCCCGAACCGCCGGTGCAGCCGCCGCAGCGGGGCCGGCGCCCACCAGTTGAACTCGCCGAACAGGCTCATCGCGGCGGGCACCAGCAGGCAGCGCACCAGGGTGGCGTCCACCGCGACGGCCACGGCCAGCGCGATGCCCATCTGCTTGACCATGAGCATGTCCCCGAGCGCGAAGCCCGCGAAGACGATCACCATCAGCAGCGCCGCCGAGGTGATGATCCGACCGCTGCGCTGGACACCCAGCTCCACCGCCCGGACGCAGCCGTGCCCTCGCTCGGTCAGTTCCTTGATCCGGGAGAGCAGGAACACCTCGTAGTCCATCGACAGCCCGAAGGCGAAGGCGAAGACCAGCACCGGGATGAAGGTCTCCAGCCCGCCGGTCGAGCTGAAGCCGAGCAGCCCGCTCAGCCAGCCGTCCTGGAACACCAGGGTCAGCGCGCCGAGCGAGGCGCCCAGCGAGAGCAGGTTCATCAGCAGCGCCTTGACCGGCATCACCACCGAGCCGGTCATCAGGAACAGCAGCACCAGCGTCCCGGCCGCGACCAGGCCCAGCGCCCACGGCCCGCGGGACATCAGCTCGTCCTGGAAGTCCACCACCGAGGCCGCGCCGCCGGTGACGTAGGTCTTCAGTCCGCCGCGGTCGGCCCGCAGTTCGTCCACCACCTGCTTGGCCGTGGCGCCCTGCGGGTCCCCGTGCACCAGCACGTCCACCGTCGACACCTTGTCGCCGACCGGCGTGACCGCCCGCACCCCGCTCACGCCAGGCAGCTTGGCGACCACCTCGTCCGCGTACGCCTGCGCCACCGGCGCACCGCCCTCGACCACCACCGTGATCGGCGCGGCCGCGATCTGCGGGAACCGCTGGTCGATCGTCTCGGCGACCTGCCGCCCGGCCGAGGAGGCGGGCAGCACGGCGGCGCCGGAGCTGCGCATCTCGGCGTGCAGGAAGGGGGCGCCGGCCGCCAGCAGCAGCCCCACGCAGGCGAGCGTGACCAGCACCGCCCGCTTGCGGACCCGGCGGACGGTCCGGCTGAAGAAGCCCTCGTCCGGGACGGGCTCGGTCGGTGTCCGGATCCGGCCGCCGGCGAAGCCGAGCAGCGCGGGGATCAGGGTGAGGGCGGCAGCGACCGCGATCACCACCACGCTCACCCCGGCCGCGGCGACGGCGCCCAGCACCGGGCTGGTGAAGACGAACAGGCCCGCGAGCGCGACGGCCACGGTCAGTCCGGAGAAGGCGACGGTGCGCCCGGCGGTCGCGGCGGTGCGCTCGACGGCGGCGGCGATGTCCGCGCCGTGGCCCCGTTCCTCACGGAAACGATTCACCATCAGCAGCGCGTAGTCGATCGAGAGGCCCAGCCCCAGCACGGTGGCGATCGGCAGCACGCTGGTGTCGATGTCCATGATCCGGCTGAAACCGAACATGGCCAGCAGGGCCCCGCCCACCGAGGCGACGGCGCCGATCACCGGCAGGGAGGCCGCGGCGAGCCCGCCGAAGACCAGCACCATGACGACCAGGGTGAGCGGCAGGGTCACCATCTCGCCGAAGCGGGTGTCCTGCTCGGTCTGCTTCTTGACCTCCTGCTGGAGGACGAGGTCCCCGCCGACGGTCACCTGCGCCCCGCCCGCACCGTTCAGCGCGGCGAGGCGGTGGACGACCCCGTCGGTCTGGGCGGAGGTCGCGGTGTCGGCCATCCGTACGCTGATCAGGCCGGCCGTCCCGTCGGCGGCCCGCAGCGCGGCCGGGCCGGGCCCGGCGCCGTAGCCGTCCTGCGCGCCGGCCACCCCGGGCAGGGCGGTGATCTCGGCGGTGGCCTTCTGCACGGCGGCGCGCACCGCCGGGTCGTCCACCGGCCTGCCGTCCACCACCGCCGTCACGGTGCCCTTGACCGGATCGGCCGCGGTGACCACGGCGCTGCCCCGGTCCGCCTCGGCGGAGGCGGAGGAGGCCCCGGCCACCGAGCCCTCGAAGACCCGCCCGCCGATCAGCACCCCGACCACCAGGACGACGGCCCAGAAGCCGAGCACCCAGCGCCGGTGGCGGAAGCAGAACCGGCCGACGGCGGCGAGCCGGCCGCCGACCACAGCGGTGGGGACGGCGGAGGTGGGGTTGACCATGAGGAGCCTTTCGGGCAGTTCAACTCAATGTAGGTGCAACCCGAACTCCGGCCTATAGCAGGGCGATGAGCCCCATCTCACACTTTCCTTCACATAAAACACACATAAGTCAAACCGGAAAACGAAGGCCCGTCGGCGGGGTTGGAAAACACGAAACGGACAACACGAAACGGGCCCCACCCGGACGAATCCGGGTGGGGCCCGTTCCCTAGCTGTCAGCTAGCGGGGGGCGAGAGCCTCAGCTCTGGCCGCCGGCCAGCTTCTCGCGCAGGGCGGCCAGGGCCTCGTCGGAGGCCAGGGCGCCCGAGCCCTCGTCGCTGCTGGACGAGTAGGAGCCACCGGCAGCGGCGGCGACGGCGTCGCCACCCTCGGCAGCGGCCTCGGCGTCGGCCTCGCGGCTCTTGATGACCTGGGCCTGGTGCTGCTCGAAGCGGGACTGCGCCTCGGCGTACTGGCGCTCCCACTCCTCACGCTGCTTCTCGAAGCCGGGCAGCCAGTCGTTCGCCTCGGGGTCGAAGCCCTCCGGGTAGATGTAGTTGCCCTGGTCGTCGTACGAGGCGGCCATGCCGTACAGGGTCGGGTCGAACTCGACCTCGGCCGGGTTGGCACCCAGGGCCTCGTTGGCCTGCTTCAGCGACAGGCTGATGCGGCGACGCTCGAGGTCGATGTCGATGACCTTGACGAAGATCTCGTCGCCGACCTGGACGACCTGCTCCGGGATCTCGACGTGGCGCTCGGCCAGCTCGGAGATGTGGACCAGACCCTCGATGCCCTCGTCCACGCGGACGAACGCACCGAACGGAACCAGCTTGGTGACCTTACCCGGAACGACCTGGCCGATCTGGTGGGTACGGGCGAACTGCTGCCACGGGTCCTCCTGGGTCGCCTTCAGCGACAGGGAGACGCGCTCGCGGTCCATGTCAACGTCGAGAACCTCGACGGTGACCTCCTGGCCGACCTCGACGACCTCGGACGGGTGGTCGATGTGCTTCCAGGACAGCTCGGAGACGTGCACGAGGCCGTCGACGCCACCCAGGTCCACGAAGGCACCGAAGTTGACGATCGAGGAGACGACGCCGGAGCGCACCTGGCCCTTCTGGAGGGTGGTGAGGAAGGTCTGGCGGACCTCGCTCTGGGTCTGCTCCAGCCAGGCACGGCGGGACAGGACCACGTTGTTGCGGTTCTTGTCCAGCTCGATGATCTTGGCCTCGAGCTCCTTGCCCACGTAGGGCTGGAGGTCGCGGACGCGGCGCATCTCGACGAGCGAGGCCGGCAGGAAGCCACGGAGGCCGATGTCGAGGATGAGACCACCCTTGACGACCTCGATGACGGTACCGGTGACGATGCCGTCCTCTTCCTTGATCTTCTCGATCGTGCCCCAGGCACGCTCGTACTGAGCGCGCTTCTTGGACAGGATGAGACGACCCTCCTTGTCCTCCTTCTGGAGAACCAGGGCCTCGATGTTGTCACCGACGGCGACGACCTCGTGCGGGTCAACGTCGTGCTTGATCGAGAGCTCGCGGGACGGGATGACGCCCTCGGTCTTGTAACCGATGTCGAGGAGGACCTCGTCACGGTCGACCTTCACGATGACGCCCTCGACGATGTCGCCATCGTTGAAGTACTTGATGGTCTCGTCGATGGCGGCGAGGAAGGCCTCCGCGTCGCCGATGTCGTTGACCGCGACCTGCGGGGTGGTGCTGAGGGAGGAGTCGGTGGGGCTCGTCATTAGGAAAAGGGCTCCGGTACGGACATGAAGTCGTAGGTAATGCCACGCGGAGGGCCCGTATCGCTCCCACCGAAAGCCGGACAGCCAAGAACACGGCGCACCGGGATCCCGTCGAAAACGAGGAATCCGGCGTCCGTCTTGCGACCGTGGGGTCTTCGACAGATGCGAGCGCGACCTGCTCCGTCCGAGGCGCGCAGGCCCGCAGCGCAACTTGTAGCATACGGGGACGGCCAGGCACGGTCAACGCCAGAAGAGGCAAGACGGTGGAGCCCGGTACGGATCAGGCCATATCCTCCGATTGCGCACCTCGCGGTGGCGCTCGCAGGGGCCCTTCTCCCCGGATGCCACCGCCAGGACCCGACCCTGAACGAGTCGGTTCGCGGCAGCGGCGCTTCCGCAGTTCCATACCCTACGCGATGGGCATTGTCACCGTGGCCACCACCCCCCAGTCCTCCCTTCACGATCTTGACACCTCCCCGGCAGGGACCGGTGAGTTCGAGGAGGTCGAGGAGTCCGAGGAGTCCGAGGAGGACGGCGACGACGCGGTACGGCGCGAGGCCGGCGTCGGGGAGAGCAGCCGGGCCAGCCGGCACTGGTGGGACCGCAACGCGGACGAGTACCAGGACGAGCACGGCGAGTTCCTCGGCGACGACCGCTTCACCTGGTGCCCCGAGGGCCTGGACGAGGCCGACGCCCACCTCCTCGGCGAGGTCGCGGGCAAGGACGTGCTGGAGATCGGCGCCGGCGCCGCCCAGTGCTCCCGCTGGCTCGCCGCCCAGGGCGCCCGCCCGGTCGCCCTGGACATCTCCTACCGCCAGCTCCAGCACTCCCGCCGGATCGACCTCGGCCGGGGCGTCGAACCCGTCGCGGTGGTCCAGGCCGACGCCGCCGTCCTGCCCTTCGCCGACGGCTCCTTCGACCTCGCCTGCTCCGCCTACGGCGCCGTCCCGTTCAGCGCCGACACCGAGCGGCTGATGCGCGAGGTGCACCGGGTGCTGCGGCCGGGCGGGCGCTGGGTGTTCTCGGTCACCCACCCGATCCGCTGGGCCTTCCCCGACGAGCCCGGCGTCGAGGGCCTCACCGCGATGTCCTCGTACTTCGACCGCACCCCGTACGTCGAGCAGGACGAGAACGGCCACGCCACCTACGTCGAGCACCACCGCACCGTGGGCGACCGGGTCCGCGAACTCGTCGCCGCCGGCTTCCGGCTGGTCGACCTGGTCGAGCCCGAGTGGCCGGCCGGGCTGGAGCAGGAGTGGGGCGGCTGGTCCCCGCTGCGCGGGCGGCTGATCCCCGGCACCGCGATCTTCGTCGCCGAGCGGGGCTGACGCCTTGCACCCGTCGTGGCGCGAACTGCCCGTCCGCACCGCCCTGCCCGCGCTGCACGATGCCCTGGACGGGGTCGGCACGGCCGTCCTGGCCGCCCCGCCCGGGACCGGCAAGACGACGCTGGTGCCGCTCGCGCTCGCCGGGCTGCTCGCTGACGGCCGGCCGGTACGGCGGGTGCTGGTCGCCGAGCCCCGGCGGCTCGCCGTCCGGGCCGCCGCCCGGCGGATGGCCTGGCTGCTCGGCTCGTCGGTGGGCCGCGAGGTCGGGTACACCGTTCGCGGGGAGCGTCACGTCGGGCCGCAGACCGTCGTCGAGGTGGTCACCACCGGGGTGCTGCTGCAACGGCTCCAGCGCGACCAGGAGTTGCCCGGCGTCGACGTGGTCGTCCTGGACGAGTGCCACGAACGGCACCTGGACGCCGACACCGCCCTCGCCTTCCTGCTGGACGTCCGGGCGGCGCTGCGGCCGGAACTGCGGCTGGTCTGCGCCTCGGCCACCTCCGACACCGCGGCCTGGGCCGGACTCCTCGGCGGCACACCGGTGGTGGAGGCGCACGGGACGTCCCACCCGGTGGACGTGGTCTGGGCGCCGCCGCCGCGCGCCGTCCGGCCCGCGCACGGGACGCGGGTCGACCCGGCGCTGCTCGACCACGTCGCTTCCGTCATCCGGCGGGCGCTGGGCGAGCGGGACGGGGACGTGCTCTGCTTCCTGCCCGGCGTCGGCGAGATCTCCCGCGTGGCGGGGCAGTTGGCGGGAGTCGGCGCCGAGGTGCTGCAACTGCACGGGCGCGCTCCGCAGACGGTGCAGGACGCCGCCCTCACGCCGTCCACGGCGCGGCGGGTGGTCCTCTCCAGCGCCGTCGCCGAGTCCTCCCTCACCGTGCCCGGCGTGCGGATCGTGGTCGACGCCGGGCTCGCCCGCGAGCCGCGCACCGACCACGCCCGGGGCCTGGCCGGGCTGGTCACCGTACGGGCCTCGCTCGCCGCCGCCCGGCAGCGCGCGGGGCGTGCCGGGCGCGAGGCCCCCGGCACGGTGTACCGCTGCTGGCACGAGGCCGAGGACGCGCGCGCGGCCCGGTTCCCGACGCCCGAGATCGCGCTCGCCGACCTGACCTCGTTCGCCCTCCAGGCCGCCTGCTGGGGCGATCCGGACGCCACCGGGCTCGCCCTGCCCGACGCCCCGCCCTCGGGGGCGATGGCCGCCGCCCGGCAGACGCTCCAGGCGCTGGGTGCGGTGGATGCGGACGGCCGGGCGACGCAGCGCGGGGTCCGGCTCGCCCGCACCGGGCTGCACCCCCGACTGGGCCGGGCCCTGGTCGACGGCGCGGCGGCGGTCGGGGCGCGGCGAGCGGCCGAGGTCGTCGCGCTGCTCTCCGAAGAGCCGCCGCGCGCCCTCGGGGACGACCTCGGTGCGGTCTGGCGGACGGTGAAGGACTCCCGGGACCCGTACGCGGGGCGCTGGCGCGACGAAGTCCGCCGGTTGCGGCGCGGCACCTCCGACGAACCCGCCGCCCAGCTGTCCGACGCCACCGCCGCCGGGCTGGTCGTCGCCCTCGCCTTCCCCGAACGCATCGCCCGGGCGAGGGTGGAGCGGCCCGCCCCAGGGGAGCGCAGCCCGTACCTGATGTCCTCCGGCACGGCCGCCGAACTGACGCCGGACACCCGGCTCGGCGCCCTGCCCTGGCTCGCCGTCGCGGTCGCCGACCGCCCGGCGGGGTCGCACTCGGCGCGGATCCTTGCCGCTGCCGCGCTGGATGAGTCCACCGCCCGGCTCGCGGGAGCACCCCTTCTCGCCGCCCGCGAGGAAGTCCACTGGGACACCCGCCGCGACGAGGTCACCGCCCGCCGGGTGGAGTCCCTCGGCGCCATCGAACTCGCCGAGAAGCCCCTCAACCGCCCCGACCCGGCACTGGTCCGGGGCGCGCTGCTGGAGGGCCTCGCCCGCGAAGGCGTCAGTACGTTGCTGACGTTCCCCTCGGGCCTGCGCGAACGGCTCGCGTTCCTCCACGGCGCGATCGGCGAGCCTTGGCCCGACGTCAGCGACGAAGCGTTGCTGGAGCGCGCCGAGGAGTGGCTGGAGCCCGAGTTGTCCCGCGCCCGCCGCCGCGCCGACCTGGCGAGGATCGACACCACGTCGGCGCTGCAACGCCTGCTGCCGTGGGCCACCGGCGAGGCGGGCAGACTGGACGAACTCGCCCCCGAACGCATCACCGTGCCGTCCGGCTCGAAGATACGAGTCGACTACGCGAGTGAACGCCCGGTGCTGGCGGTGAAGTTGCAGGAACTCTTCGGCTGGACGGCGGCCCCCGCGCTGGCCGGCGGCCGCGTCCCGCTCACCATCCACCTACTGTCGCCCGCAGGCCGCCCCGCCGCCGTCACCGGCGACCTGGAGAGCTTCTGGCGCGACGGCTACCGAGCCGTGCGTGCCGAGTTGAGAGGTCGCTACCCGCGCCACCCCTGGCCCGAGGACCCGACGACGGCAGAGCCGACCCGTCGCCTCAACTCCCGGAAATAGCTACTCCGGAAAGTCACCGGCCTGGACGGACGAGAGGAAGGACGTCCAGGCCGAGGCCGGGAAGACGAGCACCGGGCCGTGCGGGTCCTTGGAGTCACGCACGGGGACGAGGCCGGGGAATCCGGGGCCACCTCGATGCAGCTGCCGCCGTTGTCGCCGCTGTAGCTGCTCTTTCGCCACACGGCCTTGGCGAGCTCGTTGCTCATCATCCCTGAACCCCTCCAGCACCTCGGCGATCAGCCGAAGCGAGTCACTCTCTGACAGGCACTCACCACGGAGCTGCTCGAAACGGTGGTGATGCCTGGCCGCCCTGACAGGATCCTCGATGAGATCCCCACGATCGAGGGCCTCCGAGTAGACCAAGTTCTGCCCATCCGGCAGCTTCAGCAACACCACAGTCGTGTTGATGGTGAACCGCCGATTCGAGAACCGCGCCACCTGAATGACGGTGTTCGGGAGCTGCGCCACCCTCAACAGGTGTTCCATCTGGACTCTCATCACGTCAGGCCCGCCGATGACCGTACGGATGGCGCTCTCATCGAGTACGACGATCAGCAGTGGCCCATCGGGTGCCAGAAAGCGGCTCTGTCGACCGAGTCGGGTTTCGAGCAACCCTTCGATCTCCTCCGGATTGCCGGCCGCATCGCCACTGGAGAAGAGTGCTCGCGCGTATTGCCGACACTGCGACAGACCTGCCACCACGCCCCGGCGGCATCGGCAAGTTCGTCTGGGCCCTCGTCACCGCCGGCGAACTCCTCCTCACCACCCCCACCCCCGACCCCGCCTCAAACCCGCCCTCACCCACTGCCGCACCCGGGCAGCCGCCCTCACTCCCCGCCCCTGAGCAACAGGTTTCGGGGGGGCGAAACTCGCGTGACCCCGCCCGAGGGCACCGGCGACACTGACGCCATGACCGGTTCCGCAGTACCTCGACTACTCCGGCCGCGCGCCCTGAGACCCGGCGATCTCGTCGTCATCGCATCGCTGTCCGGTCCACTGCCGGCCGCTTACGCGCCAAACGTGGAACTGACAGTGACGGCGCTTCAGCGGATGGGCTTCCGCGTGCGGCGGGCCCCGCTGCTCGAAGCAGGACGCCGCCACTGGTGGAGCGCGGCCACGCCCGCGGAGATCGCCGGGGAGCTCAATGCTCTTCTGCGTGATCCCGAGGTGCGCGCGATCGTCGCGAGTGACGGCGGCCAGACGGCGATCGGCTACCTCGACCTGATCGACATCGAGGCGATCAGGGCCGACCCCAAGCCGATCCTCGGCTACAGCGACATCTCACTGCTGCATCTGGTGCTCTACGCGCGCACGGGCCTGGTCGGGTTCCACGCCGACATGGCCGTCCCCGGTTTCGGCGGACACTGGCAGGCCGCGCCCGTGGCCCGCCGGACCGAACTCGAACAGCTCTACTCCGCGTTGCTGACCGGCACCGAGGCGATCGGTGCGCTGCCCACCACCCCGTCCTGGGTGTGCTGGCGCCCCGGTCGTGCCGAGGGCCCGCTGATCGGCGGGGTGATCAATCGCATCGTGCTGGCGCAGGCGACGCCCTTCGGGCTGCCGCTCGAACGGTTCGACGGTGCGGTGCTGTTCTGGGAGGAGATGGGCGGCCAGGCGTCGCACGTGTGGAGCTATCTGCAGGTGCTGCGGCACTGCGGCATCCTCGACCGGATCTCCGGCATGGTCGTGGGCGTGCCCCGCGAGATCGGCGGACTGGACCCCGGAGCGTCCCCCACCCTCCCCGAGATCGTCCTCGACGTCCTCGGGGACCGTGACATCCCGGTCCTGGGCAACGTCGAGTTCGGCCACGCCGGCCCGAACCTGCCGATGCCGGTCGGCATCCGCGTCGCCCTCGACGCGCAGCAGCGGACACTGTCGCTGCTCGAACCGGCGGCAGGGCCGCCCCGTGTCACCGCAGCTCCGCGCACACCGCCTCAACTCCGTTGATGCGGATGCCCGTTCGGTCGGCCTTCCGGGGTCGGGCAGCGGCAGCCCGACCGTCACCACCGCGAGGATCACAACCACTCGGCGCACAGGAAGTCGACCTCACCGACTTGCTGTGCGGCACCAGCCCGGCTACCGCTTCTGGTGGGACTGCTTGGTCTTGACGGCGCCGGCTAGCGGATGCCCGGCTGTGACTGCGATCCCCTCCTATGACCGCGGTGCGCTGTGCCAGCGCCACGTGGTGAGACGAGGGTGCCCCGGCAGTTCGGCGCGGCCGGTGGCCCACAACAGGGTGAGCCAGGGGTCCGCGCCGCCGGGAGCCCCGGGAAACAGACGGGCGAGCACCCGCGAGCAGAGAGCGGAGGGCGGGGTCCAGGCAAGCCCGAAGCCCTCCGCCACATCGTGCATGTGTACCAGCGTCTCTACCACCCCCATCGCCGCAAAGCCTTCAGGATCCGACACCCCGGCGGCGTGGTGGGCTCGGACCCGGGGCGGCGTCGTACGCACCATGGCGACCAGCAGCGCGCCGCACGCCTCCAGCACCTGCACCAGGCCGGCCGGACCCGCATCACGCTCCGCGAAGAGGAAGTACGCGGGTCCGTCCGGCCTCTTCCGGTGCAACGCGAATGGCACATGGGTGTCCAGCGGCGGGCTCTGCGGTCCCAGCTGCACGGCGTAGTACAACAGGTCGTTGGCGAGATGCTCGACGGTCTCCCAGCAGTCCCAGTCCAGCGAACCGGCCTTACCGACCCACCCCTCCGCGGGTGCGTCCGTAAGCATGCCCACCGCGAGCCGCACGGCAAGGTCGACGTCGTCCGCGGTGACGGGAGACAACACTGATCCCGTTTCGACTGATTGAGGCATGGCAGCACCGTACCGCGAGGAAAGAGGGCGACCCCTTCCGGCTTCCGAGGATCCAGGACCGGCTCGACGGGTCGACCCGCAGCCGCCCGGCGGCAGCCCCCCGAAAACCGGATGTCGGCGTGGCGATGAGTTTTCCGGCCCCGACCGGTCTACATCTCGACCGGAACACCCGGAACGACCGGAACACGACCGGACGACCGACTCATCGGGAGCACAGACATGGGCCTCATCCAGATCGAACTGTTCGCGACCCTCGACCTCGTCGGGCAGGCGCCCGGCGGCCCCGACGAGGACCCTGAGGGGTTCCCGTTCGGCGGCTGGCAGGCGCCCCTGCTGAACGAGGTCACGGGGGCGCAGATCCTCGCCGCGTACGAGGGCACGGACGCGCTGCTGCTCGGCCGGCGCACCTACGACCTCTTCGCCTCCTACTGGCCGCAGCAGAAGGAGGGCGAGATCGCCGAGCTCTTCAACCGCGTCCCGAAGTACGTGGCCTCCCACGGCACGCCCGACCTCCCGTGGGCCGGCTCCACCCGGCTCGGCCCGGACCTCGCCGGTGCGGTGCGCGAGCTGCGCGAGCGGCACGAGCAGGTGAGGGTCGTGGGGAGCCTGAACCTGGTGCAGTCGCTGCTGCGGGAGAAGCTCTTCGACCGGCTCGACCTCTGGGTGCACCCGATCGTGCTCGGCGTCGGGAAGAAGGTCTTCGACGACGGCGCGGTGCCCTCGAACCTCACGCTCCTCGCGCCGCCGGTGGCCGATCCGCAGGGCACCGTGTACCTGCGGTACGGGCTCGCCGAGGGCACGCCCAGGACGGGCGACATGAGCCTGCCCGACCGCGGTCTCGGGTCCGACGGGGCCCGGTGATCCGATGACCACCGTCCACGCCAACGGGGTCGCCCTCGGCGTCGAGTCGTTCGGTGCCGACGACGCGCCGCCCGTCCTGCTCGTGGGCGGGCCGACGATGCTCTCCTGGCCCGACGCGCTGTGCGAGCGCCTCGCCGCCGGCGGGCGCCGGGTGGTGCGCTACGACCTGCGCGACAGCGGGGAGTCGACGACGAAGGACCCGGAGGCGCCCGACTACACCCTGCGCGACCTCGCCGCCGACGCGGCGGCCCTGGTCGACGCGCTCGGTGGGAGGCCCGCGCACCTGGCGGGGATCGGCGTCGGCGGGATGGTCGCCCAGGTGGCCGTGCTCGACCGTCCGGGCGCGTTCTCGGCCCTCACCCTGGTCGGCACCCGCCCGGTCGCCCCCGGCCCGCCCGACGACGACCTCCCCGGCCACGACCGGGCGACGACGGACCGGCTGTTCGCGCGCCCGATGCCCGACTGGGGCGACCGCGGAGCGGTCATGGAGTTCGCCGCGGTCGGCGCCGAGATCCGCGGCGACGACCCGGCCGCCGCGCGCGCACTGGCCGCGCGCATCTGGG
This sequence comes from Kitasatospora sp. NPDC127060, assembly GCF_042724935.1. Lineage (NCBI taxonomy): Bacteria > Bacillati > Actinomycetota > Actinomycetes > Kitasatosporales > Streptomycetaceae > Kitasatospora > Kitasatospora sp. NPDC127060. The sequence goes on along the minus strand of NZ_JBHXEG010000005.1, from coordinate 69,106 downwards.
ACCGTACGCCCGGTATCGCGCCGCCGGTCCAGCTGGCCAACCAGCTGGGCCTGGTGTTCTCCCGGTTGGACTGCCGGCCCCGCTGGCGCGAGCGCCTGCCCGGGATCGACGTCCCCACGCTCGTCGTCCACGGCCGCCACGACCGGTTCTTCCCGGTCGGCAACGCCGAGGCCATCGCGCGCGAGGTCCCCGGGGCGCGGCTGTTGGTCCTCGACGGGGCCGCCACCACGATCCCCGCCGCGGCGGTCGGCGAGGTCGCCGGGGCGATGCTCTCCCTCGGGCCGGGGGCCGGGGCCCGGTAGGCGCGCGCGGCGAGGCGCCATGGTGCTGCACGGGAAGTCGGGCAGGCCGCCTTCCCGTGCAGCACCACGTACGCACCGCCCCGGGGCGGTGCGCGTCAGACCACGGCGAGCCGGTCCACCAGCAGCCCCACTCGCTGCTCGGCGTACTCCGGCGGGAGCCGTCCCGCCCGGGTCAGGGTGGCCAGTCCGTGCAGGGAGGCCCAGAACACCTCGGTGAACACCCCCGGGTGGACGCCCTCCCCGGCGACCTCGCCGAGGCTTTCCAGCAGGGCGGCGAAGGCGTCCTTCAGCGGCTCGGGGGTGGACTCCTGCGCGAAGGCCAGGCCGCCGTCGAGCTGGAACAGGGCGTCGTAGACCGCCGGATTGCGGGCGGCGAAGTCGAGGTAGGCGCGGGCGAGGGCGGTGACCCGGGCGCGCGGGCCGTCCGCGGCGGAGGTCGCGGCCCGCAGTGCCGCGGCCATCTCGGTGGCGCCTTCGAGGGCGACGGCGCCGATGATCTCGCGCTTGCCGCGGAAGTGGCTGTAGAGGACGGGCTGGCTGTACTCGATGCGCTCGGCGAGCCGGCGGGTGGTGACCGCGTCCCAGCCCTGCTGCTCGGCGAGTTCGCGGGCCGTCGCCACGATGAGGCGTTCCCGCTCGGCCCGTTCGCGCTGCTTTCGTTCCTGTACCGACATGACTCGATTCTAGCACTGCTAGACATTCAAGCGGCAGCAGGACTAGCATTGCCTCATCGGCTAGCAGCGCTAGATTCTCGGAGGGTCATCATGCTCGACGCACTCAAGGTCGTCACCGTCGTGGTCGTCGGAGTGATGGTGGGGGTGGAGTTCTCCGTCGCCTTCATCATCAACCGGATCTTCAACGCCCTCCCCGAGGACAGCGGCCAACTCGGCCGCGCCCACGGGGGCCGGATGCTCGGCGCCCTGATGCCGTTCTGGTACATCGGCTCGCTCGTCCTCGCCGCGGTCTGGGCCGTCGCCGACTGGCACCGGCACGGCGCCGGCCTCGTCCTCACCGCCGCCGGGCTGCTGATCGTCAGCGTGCTCATGTCGGTCCTGCTGCTCGTCCCGATCAACAACCGGAGCAAGACCTGGACCCCGGAGAACCGGCCCGAGGACTGGAAGGAGCAGTCCGACCGCTGGGACCGCTACCACTACGCCCGCGTCGCCGTCATCATCGCCGCCTTCGCCCTGCTCGCCGCCGCCCTCGTCTGAGCCCGCGGGCCGACAGCGCACTCGTGGCCACCCCCTTCGACCCGGCCCTCGGCGGTTCTCCGCCACCTCCCCCGGTGAAGGGGGGGCCGGCGCCCTCCGGGAGGATGTGACACCGCATCGCCCCACCAAGTCCGGACGCACGACCAGGAGTTCCGACATGAGATCCGACATGAGATCCGACCCGGGTCTCGACCCGACTTTCGCCAACCACCGGGTGGTCATCACCGCGGCCGGCCGCGACTTCGGGCGCACCCTGGCCATCCGGCTCGCGGACCTCGGCGCCGAGGTCTACCTCTCCGCCCGCACCTCCGCCGCCGCCGAGCGGGTCCGGGACGAGATCCGTGGCCGGGGGAACCAGCGCGTCCACGCCTTCGCCTGCGACCTGACGGACCCCGCCTCGATCCGCGCCTTCGCGGCCGAAGTCGGCCGGCACACCGACCACATCGACGTACTGATCAACAACGGCTCCCGCTACCTCGCCGGCCCGGACCTCCTGTCCGCCGCCGACCACGACGTCGTCGACACCATCGCCTCCGGCGCCACCGGCACCGTCCTGACCGTGAAGAACTTCCTCCCCCTCCTGCTCAACTCGGACAAGCCGGACGTGGTGACCATGGTCTCCGCCTGCGGAACCGCCGGGCACCACCGGTCCGAGGCGCACGACGCCTTCTACGCGGCCAAGAGCGCCCAGGCGGGGTTCGTCGACATCCTCTCCAAGCGCCTGCGGCCGCAGGGAGTTCGGGTGATCTCCCTCTACCCGCCCGACTTCGACAACCCCGACCCGCTCACCGAGGAGTGGGAGACCACACCGCGCGGGGCCGAGGACGCCCTCACCGCGCAGTCGCTCGTGGACTGCGTCCTCTTCGCCGTCGGCCAGTCCCGAGACTGCTTCATCAAGTCGTTCCACTTCGAACAGGTCTGAGAGCCCATGCCCTACGTCATCCGCCGGATCGACAGCAGCGAGCACCGGCAGCTCCGGGCGATCAGGCTGGCGGCGCTGCGCGACGCCCCCGCCGCCTTCAGCTCCTCCTACGCCGACACCGCCGCCCTCCCCGACGACGCCTGGCGCCGGCAGGCCGCCGTCGAGGCCTCCGCCGAGGAGTCCGCCACCTTCGTCGCCACCTTCGTCGCCACCGATGCGACCGACGCGACCGACACGACCGGGGACTGGATCGGCATCGCCGGCGTCGGGCCCCTCCCGGACGTCCCGGACCACGTCCACGTCCACTCGGTCTACGTGGCCCCGCAGCACCGCGGGCCCGCCGGCCCCGCCGCCGACCTGATGCGGGCGGTCATCCGCCACGCCCAGGAGCACACCGCCGTACGGTGGTTGACCCTCGGCGTGCGCGAGGACAACCAGCGGGCGTTCGCCTTCTACCGGCGGCTCGGCTTCGAACCCACCGGCAAGGTGGTGCCCTTCGGCCCCAATCCGGCCGAGCAGCTCATCATCCTGGGCTACCCGGACTTCCGGACCGCTCCGGCGTCCGCCTGAGCGAGCCGGCCGGCTCCACCCCGGAGGCTCAGGCCCCGAGTTGCCGCCGCCACTCCGACGGGCTGGCCCCGCGGGCCCGTTTGAACGCCACGCTGAACGCGAACGCGTCCGCGTACCCCACCTCGTGGGCCACAGCGGCGACGGTCGCCTCGGTGTCCCGCAGCAGGTCCGCCGCCAGGACCATCCGCCAGCCGGTCAGGTACGTGAGCGGGGGCTCGCCGACCGCGGCGGTGAAGCGTGCGGCGAAGCCGGCTCGGGACCGGCCGACCCGGGCGGCCAGTTCGGCGACCGTCCAGCGGTGCGCCGGGTCCTCGTGCAGCAGGCGCAGCGCGTCGCCGACCGCCGGGGCCGCCAACGCACTGCACCAGGAGGGGAGTTCGGCCTGTGGTCGGGCGCACCAGGCGCGCAGGGCCAGCACCAGGACGAGGTCCAGCAGCCGGTTGAGCACGGCGTCCTGCCCGGGCTCCTCCTGGGCAACCTCGGCGGCGAGCAGGTCCAGCGCCGCCCGGGTGCGGGGCCCGGCGGGCGCCACGGCCAGCGGCGGGAGCATGCCCAGCAGCCGCTCGCCCACGTCACCGCGAAGCTCGTACTCGCCGCGGAGCAGGGTGGTGGCACCGGGCAACCCGTCACCGAAGGTCCGGGGGGCCAGGCTCTGCTGGACCGGTCCCGGCCCGTGGACGAAGTGCTTGGTGCCGCCACGGATCACCACCTGCGGCGGGGTGTCCGGGGCGTCGGCGATGGTGTACCGGCCGGTGCCGCTGACCAGCGCGATGTCCCCGGCCGCCAATCGCACCGGGGCGACCTCCGGCACGTCGTCGAGCCGGACCGACGCCTGCCCGCCGAGGGCGGCCACGACCGTGAGCGGAGGGGCGTCGGCGAAGGTCATCGACCACGGTGGCCGCTGGATCAACTGCCGGATCCGCGCGTTCCTGGCACGGGCCCGGTGCAGCAGATCGCTCAGGACATCCACAACGGCCCAGGCTAGACGATCACAAAGGGATTGGCGACGTTCGCCCATGGATCGTCCGCCCGCACCGGAGTTGTCTGGAGGACATGACGAACATCCTCATCCTCGGCGGCACCGGCACCACCGGCCGCCGCATCGCCCGCCGCCTGACGGCCCAGGGCCGGCCGGTCCGTACGGCCTCCCGCACCGGTGGCGACGTCCGCTTCGACCTGGCCGACCCCGCGACCTGGGCGCCCGCGCTCGACGGCGTCACCGCTGCCTACCTCCTGGAGCCCGAGCCGAGGCCCGGCCGGGACCCGCGGGCCCGCATCCCGCAACTGGTCACCGAGGCGGTCGCGGCCGGCGTACGACGGCTGGTGCTGCTCTCCGCCCACGGCGTCGACGAGGCCGACGACGTCCACCCGCTCAAGGCCGCCGAACGGGCCGTGCGCGAGAGCGGCGTCGACTGGACCGTCCTGCAACCCGGCTGGTTCGCCCAGAACTTCACCGAGTCCTTCTGGCTCTCCGGCGTCCTCTCCGGCACCCTCGCCATGCCCACCGGCGACGGGCGCACGCCCTTCATCGACGCCGAGGACATCGCCGAGGTCGCCGCCGCGGCACTCACCGACGAGCGCCACAGCGGCCGGACGTACCAACTGACCGGCCCACGGGCGCTCAGCCTCGGCGAGGCGACCGACCTGATCACCGCCGCCACCGGCCGGCCGGTCCGCCACCTCGACGTCGCCCCGGACGCCTTCACGGCCGGCCTGGTCGCCGACGGCACGCCCCCGGACGTCGCCGCCTTCCTCACCGGCCTGCTGCTGAACATCCGCGACGGCCGGGTCGCGGGCGTCACCGACGGCGTGGAACGGGCCCTCGGCCGGCCCGCCCGCTCCTTCGAGTCCTTCGTCACCGAGGCCGCCGCCGCAGGCCACTGGAACTGAGCGGTACCGCCAACCCCGGCCGCACAGGAAGTCGACTCCGCCGACTTCCTGTGCGGCCGCCCGGTCGGTCGCGCCGTCAGTGCGTCTGCGAGGGCGGCGTGGGGGTGCCCATCGACTGCCCCGGGCGCAGGATCGGGATGCCGGTCTGGACCGGGCCGCAGACCATGACCTTGGCCTCGCCGCGCGGGTAGCAGTCGCCCGAACCCGGCTGCGGCTCGGTCCGGCAGGCGGTGCAGGGCACCGGGGCGGTGTCGTGCGGGTCCTGCCCGGCCGGGGCAGCAGGGGCCTTGGGCTTCGCAGCCGGGGCGGCCGGTGCAGCCGGGGCGTTCGTGGCCTTTCCGGCCTTCGCAGCCGGCTTCGGGGGCGCGGCCGGAGCGCTGGTCTCCGGCTCGTCCGCCTCCGGGGAGGCCGGCGCCTGCACCGGCTCCGGCGTCACAGTCGCAGTCGACGCCAGACTCGGCGTCGCAGTCGGCGTCGCAGTGGCCGTAGCCGTCGGGCTCACCGCCGCACCGGGCGTAACCACCGCAGCCGGCCCCGCCACCCCACCACCGCCACCGCCACCGCCCGACAGAGCCCACACCGACCCGCCGACCACCAGCACCGCCGCCAGCGCCGCCGGACCCACCACCCGGGCCCGCAGGAACCCCCGCTGCTCCGTCGCACCCGCTTCCGGCGCCACCGCTCCACCCATCGCCACTCCCCCGGCTCCACTCGCACCGCGCCCCTGCGCGACGGACTGCCAGATCGTAGCGGCGGGCCCGGACACTCCTCGTGCCCGGGCCCGCCCGAAGATCACCGCGTCAGTGATCACCGCGTCAGTGCGCGGCGGCCTCCCAGTTCGCCCCGACGCCCACGGAGACGTCCAGCGGGGCGCGCAGCGGGTAGGCGCCGGCCATCTGCTCGCGGACGATCGCCTCGACCGGCTCGCGCTCGCCCGGGGCCAGCTCCAGCACGATTTCGTCGTGCACCTGGAGCAGCATCCGGGAGCCCAGCCCGGCGTCGCGCAGCGCGTCGTCCACCCGAAGCATGGCGATCTTGACGATGTCGGCGGCCGAGCCCTGGATCGGGGCGTTGAGGGCCATCCGCTCGGCCATCTCGCGGCGCTGGCGGTTGTCGCTGTTGAGGTCCGGCAGGTAGCGGCGGCGGCCGAGCAGGGTCTCGGTGTAGCCGGTGGCGCGGGCCTCCTCGACGACCCGGTGCAGGTAGTCCCGCACGCCGCCGAAGCGCTCGAAGTAGGTGTCCATCAGGCCCTGGGCCTCGGCGGGCTTGATGTTGAGCTGCTGCGAGAGCCCGTACGCCGAAAGCCCGTACGCGAGGCCGTAGGACATCGCCTTGATCTTGCGCCGCATCTCCGCGTCCACCGAGCCGCCGGGGACCTCGAAGACCTGGGAGGCGACGGTGGTGTGGAGGTCCTCGCCGGAGGCGAAGGCCTCGATCAGGGCCTCGTCCTCGGACAGGTGCGCCATGATCCGCAGTTCGATCTGCGAGTAGTCGGCGGTGAGCAGCGACTCGTAGCCGGTGCCGACGACGAAGGCGCGGCGGATGGCCCGGCCCTCCTCCGTCCGGACCGGGATGTTCTGCAGGTTCGGGTCCTGGGAGGAGAGCCGGCCGGTGGCGGCGACCATCTGGTTGAAGGTGGTGTGGATCCGGCCCTGCGGCGAGACCGTCTTGAGCAGGCCCTCGACGGTGGTGCGCAGCTTGGCCTGGTCGCGGTGGCGCAGCAGGATGACCGGCAGCTCGTTGTCGGTCTGGGTGGCGAGCCAGGTGAGGGCGTCGGCGTCGGTGGTGTAGCCGGTCTTGATCTTCTTGGTCTTGGGCAGGGCGAGTTCGCCGAAGAGGATCTCCTGCAGCTGCTTGGGCGAGCCGAGGTTGAACTCGCGCCCGGCGGCGGCGTGGGCCTCCTCGACGCAGCGCTGGATCTCGGCGGCGAACTGGGCTTCGAGCCGGGTGAGCCAGTCGCGGTCGGCGGCGATGCCGTAGCGCTCCATCCGGGCGAGCAGCGCGGCGATGGGCAGTTCCATGTCGTGCAGCAGTCCGGCGGCGCCGACCTCGGCGAGGCGGGTGTCGAAGAGCGCGGCGAGGTCGAGGACGGCGCGGGCCTGGAGCATCAGCGCCTGGGCGTGCGCGGTCGGGTCCTCCTCGGGGGCGTCGAAGGCGAGTTGGCCGCTCTCGGACGCCGGGGCGGGGGTGAGGGAGCGGGCCAGGTACTCCTCGGCGAGCACCTCCAGGGTGAAGGTGCGGCGGCCGGGCTTCTCCAGGTAGGCGGCGAGCGCGGTGTCGGCGGCGACGCCGGCGATGGTCCAGCCGCGCTCGGCGAAGGCGCGCATGACCTGCTTGGCGATGTGCAGGGCCTTGGGGGCGGCCGGGTCGGCGAGCCAGCCGGCGAAGGCCCGCTCGTCCTCCTCGGCGAGCTGCGCCGGGTCGAACCAGGCAGCCGACTCGCCTACGGCGAGGGCGACTTCGGTGACCTCGCCGGCGCCGAGGGCCCACTGGTAGACGGCGGCCAGCGCGACCGGCGCCTTGCCGTCGGAGGCGTGCTCGCGCAGCCAGGCGGCCAGCGTGCCCGGATCGGTGAGCAGTTCGCCGTCGACCTCGACGCCGGGGGCGAGTTCGGCGGCCTCCTCCTCGCCGGCGGACGGGTCGACCCCGAACACCCGGTCGCGGAAGTTGGCGTTGCGGAACTCCAGCGACTCCATCAGGGTGCCGACGGCGGCCCTGTCGAAGGGCTGCCGGGCCAGGTCGGGGACGCCCAGGGGGAGTTCGACGTCGCGGACCAGCTCGGTGAGTACCCGGTTGCGCTTGACCGAGTCGAGGTTGTCGCGCAGCTTCTCGCCGATCTTGCCCTTCACCTCGTCGGCGCGGGCGACGAGTTCGTCGAAGGAGCCGAACTGGTTGACCCACTTGGCGGCGGTCTTCTCGCCGACGCCGGGGATACCGGGCAGGTTGTCGGACGGGTCCCCGCGCAGGGCCGCGAGGTCGGGGTACTGGCGGGGGGTGACGCCGTACTTCTCGGTGACCTTCTCCGGGGTGAAGCGGGTGAGTTCGGAGACGCCCTTGGTCGGGTAGAGCACGGTGACGTGGTCGGTGACCAGCTGGAGCGAGTCGCGGTCGCCGGTGACGATGTCGACGTCGTAGCCGGCCGCCTCGGCGGCGGTGGCCAGGGTGGCGATGATGTCGTCGGCCTCGAAGCCCTCGACCGTCATCCGCGGGATGTTCATGGCGTCGAGCAGTTCGCCGATCAGGCCGATCTGGCTCTTGAACTCGTCCGGCGTCTTGGCCCGGTTGGCCTTGTAGTCGGGGAACTCGGCGGAGCGGAAGGTCTGCCGGGAGAGGTCGAAGGCGACGGCGAGGTGGGTGGGCTGTTCGTCCCGGACGGTGTTGGCGAGCATCGACGCGAAGCCGTAGACCGCGTTGGTGGGCTGGCCGGTGGAGGTGTTGAAGTTCTCCACGGGCAGGGCGTAGAAGGCCCGGTAGGCCATCGAGTGCCCGTCGAGCAGCATCAGCCGGGGCCGCGAGCCGGCCCCGCCGCCACCCGTCGCGCCCTTGTCCGTACTCTGCGTAGCCACGTCAACGTCCGTTCCTGCCGATTCCACTACCGGCCCCCGATCCTATGGCCCGGCACCGACAAAAGGGGCGCCGCGCCGGTCCGGCCGGGCCCACTACCAGCGAGTAGGACGGTCGTACGATCTCAGACAGCACGACCACGCGAACCCCGAACGGCAGGAGCTCCCCCATGACCGACGCGGCCCCCGGCAACGCCACCGAGAGCGCTCCCGGCAACGCCTCCGTCCTCAAGGTCCCGCAGGACGTGCTGGACCACTTCGCCAGGCTCGGGGTCGACCCGGAGACCTTCTCCGGCGGCCACCTCGGCGAGAAGCTCGGCATCCGGATCGTCGAGGCCTCCGGCGACCGCGTGGTCGGCACCATGCCGGTCGACGGCAACCAGCAGCCGTACGGCCTGCTGCACGGCGGCGCGTCGGCCGCGCTGGCCGAGACGCTCGGCTCGATCGGCGCGATGCTGCACGCCGGTCCGGGCCGGTACGCGGTGGGCGTGGACCTCAACGCCACCCACCACCGCTCGGCCACCTCCGGCCTGGTCACCGGGGTGGCGACGGCGGTGTTCAAGGGCCGCACGGCCGCCACGTACGAGATCGCGATCACCGACGACACCGGCAAGCGGGTCACCAGCTGCCGGCTCACCTGCATGCTGCGCGACCTGTAGGGCGTGCCGTCGAACTCCCTGGTCGGATCCCAACAGTCCTGCGCCCGCGAACAGTTGCGGTCCGGACGACATCAAATCCCTTTCCCGCCCCCTTGTTTGACCTTCCGCCGCCCTGGGCAGGCGTTGGTCTGGACAAGGGGGCGTCGGCATGCCCGGCCGTTGCTCGGCGGTGCGCCCGGCACTCTTCCCCTGCCTGTAACACTGCGTAACAGGTAGGAAATCCAAGCAAGCGGCGGTTCCGCGGCCCGTAGCGCCCGGGACCCCCCTCGCCGCGCCCCCATCGTCCGAAATGCGGACGTTCACGGTCGAAAGCAGCACACCGGACGGCAGTGTCCGATTATCGACCGTGCCAGCTGCAACCCGCATTTCTGGCCCTTACATCTCTCTACCAGCAAGTAAACGCCCAGGAGTTCAGGATCGGTCGAGCCAAAACTTCCACATGCTGAGACAATTGCTCCGTGTGCTCATAACAAGAGAATCACAGCCTGCTCGCAGCACTGCCCGAGCCGCCCAACGACGCCTAGAGTCACGGCCAGTCACCGCGCCACCGGATTGGGCCAGGCCCTCCGCGCACCCCGGCTCCCGCCACTCAGGCGCGGGCGCCTCCTGAACCGAAGGGGACCCTCGTGCGTCATCGTTCAGCCGTTGTCGTGAGCATTGCCGTGATCGGCGCCCTCAGCCTCACCGCCTGCGGCTCCCGCGGCGGGAAGTCCGGCGACAACGCCGGCGGCAAGGACAGCAACGCCTCCACCACCGTCGTCATCGGCGTCGACGCCCCGCTCACCGGCGACCTCTCCGCCCTCGGCCTCGGCATCCGCAACTCCGTCGACCTCGCCGTCAAGAACGCCAACGCCAACAACGAGGTCCCCGGCGTCAAGTTCGAGGTCAAGGCCCTGGACGACACCGCCAAGCCCGCCCCCGGCCAGCAGAACGCCACCCAGCTGGTCAGCGACGCCAAGGTGCTCGGCGTCGTCGGCCCGCTCAACTCCAGCGTGGCGCAGTCGATGCAGCAGATCTTCGACGACGCCAACCTGACCGAGATCTCCCCCGCCAACACCGGCGTCGCCCTCAGCCAGGGCGAGAAGTGGGCCAGCGGCGACAAGAAGCGCCCCTTCAAGTCCTACTTCCGCACCGCCACCACCGACGCCGTCCAGGGCCCCTTCGCCGCCCAGTTCCTCTACAACGACGCCAAGAAGACCAAGGTCTTCCTGATCGACGACCAGAAGACCTACGGCGCCGGCCTCGCCTCCACCTTCAAGGGCGAGTTCACCAAGCTCGGCGGCACCCTGGCCGGCGAGGAGCACGTCAACCCGGACGACCGCGACTTCTCCGCCATCGTCACCAAGGTCAAGGCCTCCGGCGCCGACGCCGTCTACTACGGCGGCGAGTACCCGGCCGCCGGCCCGCTCTCCCTCCAGCTCAAGGACGCCGGCGTCAACATCCCGCTGATGGGCGGCGACGGCATCCAGAGCGCCGACTTCATCAAGCTCAACCCCAAGAGCCAGGGCGACTTCGCCACCGCCGTCGGCCTCCCCGTCGAGTCCCTGGACACCGCCAAGAAGTTCATCGCCGACTACAAGACCGCCGGCTACAAGGACGCCTACGAGACCTACGGCGGCTACTCCTACGACAGCGCCTGGGCCATCATCCAGGCCGTCAAGAACGTCGTGAAGGACAACAACGGCAAGCTCCCGAGCGGCAGCAACCTCCGCGCCACCGTCCGCGACGCGGTCCAGAAGGTCTCCTTCGACGGGGTCACCGGCAAGGTCTCCTTCGACGAGTTCGGCGACACCACCAACAAGCAGCTCACGGTCTACACCGTCAAGGACGCCAAGTGGGCCGTGGAGAAGTCCGGCACCTTCAACGGCTGAACCGACCGCAGCAGCTGACGGACTGACGGCCCGGAGCCCGCAACGGGCGATCCCGCAGCCGCCGTTCCGACCCACCGCAGCACCCGCGCGGGGGCGCCACGAGTGCCCCCGCGCGCGCCCACATCCACCACCCACGCGGACACCCCCGAACGCACTACGGAGGCCCAGCGGTGCACGACCTACCGCAGCAGCTGGCCAACGGCCTGATCCTCGGAGCCCTCTACGGACTCGTCGCGATCGGCTACACGATGGTCTACGGCATCGTCCAGCTCATCAACTTCGCCCACGGCGAGATCGTCATGGTCGGCGGCTTCGGCGCCCTGACCGCCTACCTCGCCCTCCCCGGCGGCACCACCCTGTGGCTGGCCCTACCCCTCATGCTGATCGCCGGCATCCTGGTCTCCACCCTCACCGCCGTCGCCGCCGAGCGCTTCGCCTACCGGCCGCTGCGCAACGCCCCCCGGCTCGCCCCGCTGATCACCGCGATCGGGCTGTCCATCTTCCTGCAGCAGCTCGTCTTCTCCTTCTACCCCGACGCCAAGAAGGCCCGGGTCTTCCCCAAGATCCCCGGCGACCCCTTCAGCCTCGGCTCCGTCAGCATCCAGCGCAGCGACCTCTTCCTGATCATCGCCGCCCCGCTGTGCATGCTCGCCCTCGGCTGGTTCGTCACCCGGACCCGCTCCGGCCGCGCCATGCAGGCCACCAGCCAGGACCCGGACACCGCCAAGCTGATGGGCATCGACACCGACCGCATCATCGTCCTGGCCTTCGCCATCGGCGCCGCGTTCGCCGCCGTCGCCGCCATCGCCTACGGACTGCGCACCGGCCAGATCGACTTCCGGATGGGCTTCATCCTCGGTCTCAAGGCCTTCACCGCCGCCGTCCTCGGCGGCATCGGCAACATCTACGGCGCCATGCTCGGCGGCCTCGCCCTCGGCCTCGCCGAAACCATCGCCACCGCCTACATCCAGCACCTGCCCGGCATGCACCTCTTCGGGGGCGGCGCCTGGAAGGACGTCTGGGCCTTCGTACTCCTCATCCTCGTGCTCCTCCTCCGGCCGCAGGGCCTGCTCGGCGAGCGCGTCGCGGACAGGGCGTGACCACCATGACCACCACCAGCACCGAGACCACCCCGGTCATCCCCCTGCCCGCCGTCGCCGCCACCGCCCTCACCGGCCTCGGCGCGCTCCTCACCGCCGGCTCCGCCGCCATGTCCTGGACCTGGACCAGCGACTTCCCCGGCGACCTCACCTACTTCGGCTCCCCGGCCGGCCTCCAGTGGCTGGCGATCGTCGCCGGCGTCGTCACCCTCGTCCTGCTGCTCGCCGGCCGCGGCGTCCCCGGCCTGCGCTGGGCCGCCCCCAGCCGCAGCGACAACGCCGTCCTGTACGCCGCCACCGGCGCCCTGGCCGTCGCCGCCTACTCCGTCGCCGCCATCTCGGTCGAACTCGGCGGACTGGCCAACCTCGAACCCGGCGGCTGGGTCCTCGCCGCCGGCGGCCTGCTCGGCGTCCTCGGCGCCCTCGGCCTCCCGCTCGACCGGCGCACCGCCGTCCCGCTGCGGATCCTCGACAAGCGACTGTTCCTGCTCGTCCCGGCCGCCCCCCTCGGCTGGCTCGGCGCCCACGCCATCCCCGAGGACAAGCCCGTCGCCCCGGTGATGACCGCCCTGGCCGGCGCCCTCGCCATCGCCGCCGGCGCCGTCCTGCTGCTCCAGCTCGGCCACCTCGCCAACACCTGGCTGCGCCTCGGGAAGATCGACCGCCCGCTGCCCGCGGCGCGCGAACTCCCCTCCTGGGTCGAGGTCCTGCTCATCGTGCTGGCCTTCGGGATCGGCCTGTTCGCGATCACCTTCGGCATCGACACCGAGTACGGCGAGCTCTTCGTCGGCTACCTGCTGCTGGCCGGCCCGACCATCGGCGCCCTCGCCAAGTCCGGGCTGCTGGGCCGGCTGCGCGCCCTGACCATCAAGTACCGCCCGGTCACCACCGGCGCCGCCTTCGCCGCCGCCGCGAGCTTCCCGTTCACCCAGAACAGCGACCAGTACACCTCCGTCGCCACCAACATCCTGATCTTCGCCACCGTCGCCCTCGGCCTGAACATCGTCGTCGGCCTGGCCGGCCTGCTCGACCTCGGGTACGTCGCCTTCCTCGGCGTCGGCGCCTACGCGGCCGCCCTGGTCTCCGGCTCCCCCGCCTCGCCGATCCACGTCCAGTTCCCGTTCTGGGCCGCGATGCTCACCGGCGCCGCCGTCTCCATGGTCTTCGGCGTCCTGATCGGCGCCCCCACCCTGCGGCTGCGCGGCGACTACCTCGCCATCGTCACCCTCGGCTTCGGCGAGATCTTCCGCATCACCATGCTCAACCTCAACGGCACCACCGGCCCCAAGATCACCAACGGCTCCAACGGCATCCCGCGCATCCCCGACCTGGAGATCCTCGGCTTCGACCTCGGCAAGCCGCACACCATCGGCGGCATCGAACTCGGCCGCTTCTCCAACTACTACCTGCTGATGCTGCTGGTCACCGCCGTGGTCGTGCTGATCTTCGCCCGGGTCGGCAACTCCCGCATCGGCCGCGCCTGGGTCGCCATCCGCGAGGACGAGACCGCCGCCGAGGCCATGGGCATCAACGGCTTCCGGCTCAAGCTGCTCGCCTTCGCCCTCGGTGCCTGCCTGGCCGGCCTGGCCGGCACCGTCCAGGCGCACGTCAGCTACACCGTCACCCCCGACCAGTACACCTTCGCCGAGGCCCTGCCGCCCAACTCCGCCTTCCTGCTCGCCGCCGTCATCCTCGGCGGCATGGGCACCATCAGCGGCCCGCTGGCCGGCGCCACCCTGCTCTTCCTCATCCCGAAGAAGCTCGAATTCCTCTCCGACTACCAGCTCCTCGCCTTCGGCGCCGCCCTCATCATCCTGATGCGCGTCCGCCCCGAAGGCCTCATCCCGAACCGCCGCCGGCAGCTGGAGTTCCACGAAGCCGCCATCCCGGCCCAGTCCACCGGCGAGCCGGGCGCACTCACCAAGGCAGGGGCGTGACCGACCAGATGACCACCGCAACGCCACTGCTCGACGTCACCGGCGTCACCATGCGCTTCGGCGGCCTCACCGCCGTCAACGACGTCTCCCTCACCGTCGGCGAGGGCGAGATCATCGGCCTCATCGGCCCCAACGGCGCCGGCAAGACCACCTTCTTCAACTGCCTCACCGGCCTGTACGTCCCCACCGAGGGCACCGTCCGCTACCGCGGCACCCAACTGCCGCCCAAGCCCCACCTGGTCACCCAGGCCGGCATCGCCCGCACCTTCCAGAACATCCGGCTCTTCGCCAACATGACCGTCCTGGAGAACGTCCTCGTCGGCCGGCACAGCCGCACCAAGGAGGGCATCTTCACCGCCATCCTCCGCGGCCCCCGCTACCACCGGGCCGAAGCCGAGAGCCGCGAGAAGGCCATGGAACTCCTCGCCTTCACCGGCCTCGCCGACAAGGCCGACCACCTCGCCCGCAACCTCCCCTACGGCGAACAGCGCAAGCTGGAGATCGCCCGCGCCCTCGCCTCCGACCCCGGCCTGCTGCTGCTCGACGAGCCCACCGCCGGCATGAACCCCCAGGAGACCCGCGCCGCCGAGGAACTCGTCTTCGCCATCCGCGACCAGGGCATCGCCATCCTCGTCATCGAGCACGACATGCGGTTCATCTTCAACCTCTGCGACCGCACCGCCGTCCTCGTCCAGGGCCAGAAGATCGTCGAGGGCGACCGCGAGACCGTCCAGAACGACGAACGCGTCATCACCGCCTACCTCGGCGCCCCGCTCGAAACCCCCGCAGCACCGGAGGACCCCAAGTGACCGCGCTCCTCGAAGTCCAGGACCTCCGCGTCGCCTACGGCAAGATCGAGGCCGTCAAGGGCATCAGCTTCACCGTCAACCAGGGCGAGGTCACCACCCTCATCGGCACCAACGGCGCCGGCAAGACCACCACCCTGCGCACCCTCTCCGGCCTGCTCAAGCCCACCGCCGGCCGGATCACCTTCGACGGCCAGGACCTCTCCGCCGTCCCCGCCCACAAGATCGTCGCCCTCGGCCTCGCCCACTCCCCCGAAGGCCGGCACATCTTCCCCCGCATGACCATCGAGGAGAACCTCCTCCTCGGGGCCTTCCTGCGCAGCGACACCGCCGGCATCGCCGCCGACGTCGAGCGCGCCTACAGCCTCTTCCCCATCCTCGGCGAACGCCGCAAGCAGGCGGCGGGCACCCTCTCCGGCGGCGAGCAGCAGATGCTCGCGATGGGGCGGGCGCTGATGTCCCAGCCCAAACTGCTGATGCTGGACGAGCCCTCGATGGGTCTCTCCCCGCTGATGATGCAGAAGATCATGTCCACCATCGTCGAGCTCAAGGCCTCCGGCACGACCATCCTGCTGGTCGAGCAGAACGCCCAGGCCGCCCTGTCACTGTCCGACCAGGGCTACGTCATGGAGACCGGGCGCATCGTCCTCTCCGGCACCGGCGCCGACCTCCTCCACGACGAGTCCGTCCGCAAGGCCTACCTCGGCGAGGACTGACCCCCACGCGAGAGGGGCCCGGCAGATCCGATCTGCCGGGCCCCTCTCGTCTTCGCTACTCCGCCTTGTCGGGCTCCTCGGCCTTCTTGCGGTCCTGGGCCTCGCCCTCCTCGATGACCGCCTCGGCCACCGCCGCCATCGTCATCCGGCGGTCCATCGAGGTCTTCTGGATCCACCGGAAGGCCGCCGGCTCGTTCAGCCCGAACTTGGTCTGCAGCACACTCTTGGCGCGGTCCACCAGCTTCCGGGTCTCCAGCCGCTGGGTGAGATCCCCGATCTCCTTCTCCAGCTCCCGCATCTCGGTGTACCGCGACACCGCCATCTCGATCGCCGGCACCAGGTCCGCCTTCGAGAACGGCTTCACGATGTACGCCATCGCCCCCGCGTCCCGCGCCCGGTCCACCAGCTCCCGCTGCGAGAACGCCGTCAGCATCAGCACCGGCGCCAGGTGCCGCTCATGGATCTGCTCAGCGGCGGACAGCCCGTCCAGCACCGGCATCTTCACATCGAAGATCGCCAGATCCGGCTTCAGCTCCTCAACGAGCTGAACCGCCGTCGCCCCGTCCCCGGCTTCGCCGACGACGGTGTACCCCTCCTCCTCCAGCATCTCCTTCAGGTCGAGGCGGATCAGCGCCTCGTCCTCGGCGATCACAATCCGGGTGATCTGGGGCGATTCGGTCTCAAGCGGCTGTGCCTGCTCGTCGGCGGTGCTCACGGGGCTCCTAGTTCCGGCGGGGTCCTGCAGTAATCGAGGGTACCTAGCAGCGGCCGACCACACACAGCCGGTATGCTCTGTCGGGACTGGCCCCGCCGGGTTGGTGGAACGGCATACACGGATGTCTCAAACACATCTGCCCGAAAGGGCTTGCGGGTTCGAATCCCGCACCCGGCACCCTTCTCCCCTCCGACGCCCTCGTCAACCCGCTTTGTCCAACGGTTCCAACTCGACCGTGAGCCGCATGCCGAGCGCCCCGGCGAACCGCTCCAGGACCACGATCGTGGGCATCGTGCCGCCCGCCTCGAACCGTGCCACGGCAGGCTGCTGCATGCCGGTCGCCGCCGCCAGCTGGGCCTGGGTCATGCCGAGCGCCTCTCGCCGCAGCCGGACCTTCTCCCCGAGTTCGAACCGGATCCGCGCGGCCTCGTACGCCGCACCAGCACCCGGACGGTTCAGGATCTCCTCGCGCATGGCGCGCCAGGACGTGCGCTCGCTCATCTCGCCCACTCCTCGTCCTCGTCAACGGTGTGCTGCTCGACCACGCAGCGACGCAGCGCCCGCCTCGCGCGGTCGACCTCCCCGGCCTCCCGCATGCGCGTCTTGCGGAACACCGTCAGCAGGATGATCCTCCTGCCGGACGCGATCCAGTAACTGATGCGCATGTCCAGTTCGTTCAGGTGGAAGCGCAGTTCCCGGAGCTTGCCGTCCAGTTGCCGGGTGTGCGGTTCCCCGAGCAGCGGGCCCCGGACGGCGAGCAGGTCGACGTAGAACGCGACCGTCTCCCGGTCGTCCTGGCCCAGCCCGAGGATCCAGTCGCGGACCTCCGGTTCGAGCTCCACTTCTCCCCATGTCATAACACGGATGGTATGGAACCGCCAGGGCGGCGGTCCGCGGATCCGACGGCCGACGGGCGGCATCCCTTCGGACGAGGGACGCCGCCCGCGAACGGCCGTTCGCCCCCCGGTCAGACGTCCAGGGTCCCCACGTGGTGGACCCGCACCAGGTTGGTGGAGCCGGCCAGGCCGGGGGGCGAGCCGGCCGTGATGATCACGGTGTCGCCCTTCTGGCAACGGCCCAGCGAGAGGAGTGCCGCGTCGACCTGTTCGACCATCTGGTCCGTGGTCGGGGCGAACGGGCCGAGGAAGGTCTCCACGCCCCAGGTGAGGGCGAGTTGGCTGCGCACGGCCGGTTCGTAGGTGAAGGCGAGCACCGGGATGGGTGAGCGGTAGCGGGTGAGCCGCCGGGCGGTGTCGCCGGACTGGGTGAAGGCGATTAGGTACTTGGCGTGCAGGAAGTCGCCGATCTCGGCGGCCGCGCGGGCGACGGCGCCGCCCTGGGTCCGCGGCTTGCTGCCGGTGGTCAGCGGGGGCAGTCCGGCGGCCAGGATGTCGTTCTCGGCGGCTTCGATGATCCGGCCCATGGTCTTCACCGTCTCGACCGGGAACTTGCCCACCGAGGTCTCCCCGGAGAGCATCACCGCGTCCGTCCCGTCGAGCACCGCGTTGGCGACGTCGGAGGCCTCGGCGCGGGTCGGCCGGGAGGCGTTGATCATCGAGTCGAGCATCTGGGTAGCGACGATGACCGGCTTGGCGTTGCGCCGGGCCAGTTTGATGGCGCGCTTCTGGACGAGCGGGACCTGTTCGAGGGGCATCTCCACGCCCAGGTCTCCGCGGGCCACCATGATGCCGTCGAAGGCGTCCACGATGGAGTCCAGGTTCTCGACGGCCTGCGGCTTCTCGATCTTGGCGATGACCGGGACGTACCGCCCCTCCTCGGCCATCACCCGGTGCACGTCCTCGATGTCGCGCCCGCTGCGGACGAAGGAGAGCGCGATCAGGTCGGCCCCGGTGCGCAGCGCCCACCGCAGGTCGGCGACGTCCTTGTCGCTGAGTGCGGGGACGGAGACGGCGACGCCGGGGAGGTTGAGGCCCTTGTGGTCGGAGACGAGTCCGCCTTCGATGACGAGGCACCGCACCCGCGGTCCGTCGACGGCGACGACCTCCAGGGTGACGCGGCCGTCGTCGACGAGGATGCGTTCGCCGCGGCCGACGTCGCCGGCGAGGCCGGCGTAGGTGGTGCCGCAGATGTCCTTGTCCCCCACGACGCCGTTGTCGGTGGAGATGGTGAACTCGTCGCCGCGTTCGAGAAGTACGGGGCCGTGGGCGAAGGTGTCGAGCCGGATCTTCGGGCCTTGAAGGTCGGCGAGGACGCCGACGCTCCGGCCGGTTTCGTCGGCGGCCTTGCGGACGCGACGGTAGCGTTCCTCGTGTTCGGCGTGGGTGCCGTGGCTGAGGTTGAATCGGGCGACGTCCATCCCGGCGTCGACCAGCGTCTTGATCTGGTCGTACGAGTCGGTGGCAGGCCCGAGGGTGCAGACGATTTTTGCTCGGCGCATACTGCTGAGGGTAGGCATTACCGGCGCGTAACCTCGACGTGGGTCCGGTCTGCGGGATGACCGTTGTGCCAAGGCGAGTTGAACAATCTGACACAGGCTCGGACCGATGTGCGAGGGCCGCTTCGGAGCCCGCGCGGGAGCCCACACCGGAGCCCGCACCGGAGCCCGCACCGGAGCCGTCCGGGAGCCCCGCGAGGGCCGTCCGGGGCACCGTGGACGCCCGGCCGGTGCGATTCCGTGAAGCGGTGTTCACCCCCGGTTCACCGCACCTTCCGGCCGCGCTCCCTCCCCGGCGGGACGCTCGTCACCCCCGGGTGTCGCACCCGGGGGTGACGCAGCGACGAGGGGGGAGGCGCTCGCGATGAGACGACGCGCCCTGGGAGTGCTCGCGGCCCTGGCCCTGTTGGGCGGGGTGACGTACGCGCTGGTCCCGGACGACGAGCCGGGCCGGAAGACGGTCACGGTCACCGGGCTGATCGGCTCGGAGAAGCGGGCGTTCTTCGAAAGCCCCGATGTGAAGGAGGAGTTGGCGAAGCAGGGCCTGGAGGTGCACGCCGACTCCACCGGTTCCTGGACGATGAGCGAGCAGGCCAAGAGCAGCTCGGGCCTGGACTTCGCGTTCCCGGCGAGCACCGCGCCGGCCCGTGAGATCCAGCGCAACTGGGGGCAGCAGGACTCCCCGCTGGTGCCGTTCTACTCGCCACTGGTGATCGTCACCCACGGGGACGTGGCGAACATCCTCAAGAAGAACGGCCTGGCCACGCCGGACGATTCGGGCGTCTGGACGTTCAAGATGGACGAGTACGTCAACGACCTGAAGCTGAACCGCAAGTGGCAGGAGCTGAAGGGCACCGAGGACCACAGCGAGCTGGCCGGTCCGCTGTTCGTCACCACCACCGACCCGGAGAGCTCGTCCTCGGGCGCCCTGTACGTCGCCCTGTTGTCGTACATCCTGAACAACCACTCGGTGGTCTCCGACGACCCTGGCGTCGACGCCGCCCGGCAGGTGCTGCACACGGCGACCGCCCTGCAGGGCGGCCAGAAGAGCAGCAGCGACGAGCCGTTCCGGGACTTCCAGGCGGGCGTCGGCAATCCGCTGATCTTCGGCTACGAGTCGCAGGTCGCCGCGATGGCGGTGCAGGGCCAGTCGACCGGGGACATGGTGGTGATGTACCCGGACACCACGGCGTACTCCGACCACACCCTCGTCGCCCGTACCGACAACGGCCGGAAGCTCGCCGGGCTGCTCCAGAACGACGAGGCGCTGCGCAGCCTGGAGGTCCGGTTCGGCTTCCGCCCGCAGGCCCGCAGCGAGGCCTTCGCCGGGCAGGTCAAGGGCATCAAGCAGCCGGTCTTCGCCCAGGACCTGAACGCGGCGAAGGTGAAGCAGGCGACGGTGCCGTCCCTGGACAACCTGCTCAAACTGACCGCCGCGGCCAAGGGGGCCCAGAAGTGAACGTCCCTACGAAGCGCCGCGGTTGGGCCGCGGCCGGGTTGGCGGCCGTCCTCGCGGCGGCCTCCGCCTGCACCTCCTCGCCGGCCCCCGCGCCGCGCCCGAACCCGACCGGGGCGATCGCCAGCACGCCCACCCCGGGGGTGCTGCGGGTCCTGGCCGGCAGTGAACTCCAGGACCTCCAGCCGGTGCTGGACGACGCCCGGAAGGCCACCGGGGTGACGGTGCAGCTCGCCTTCAGCGGCACCCTGGACGGCGCGGACACCGTCTCCACCGGCCGGGCGGACGGCAAGTACGACGCGATCTGGTTCCCGTCCAACCAGTACCTGCGGCTCGACCAGGCCGGCAAGTCCAAGGTGCTGTCGGAGACCCCGGTGATGGTCTCCCCGGTGGCGGTCGGGGTGCGCTCGTCCGTCCTCAACGACCTCGGGTGGGGCGACGGTTCGAAGGTCACCTGGGCGCAGATCGGCGACGCGGCCGCGGCCGGGAAGCTGTCCTACGGGATGTCCGACCCGTCGCGCTCCAACTCGGGCTTCTCCGCCCTGGTCGCGGTGGCCTCGGCGTTCTCCGGCGCGGGGGCGGCGCTGACCGAGGCGGACGCGCAGAAGGCGACGCCGCAGCTGAAGCAGTTCTTCACCGGCCAGAAGCTGACCTCCGGCTCCTCCGGCTGGCTGGCGCAGGCCTACACCCGGGCGGAGCCGGGCAAGGTCGGCGCCCTGGTGAACTACGAGTCGGTACTGCTGTCCCTGAACAAGACCCTTCCGCCGGACCAGCGGCTGACGGTGGTGCGCCCGCTGGACGGCGTGGTGTCGGCGGACTACCCGCTGTCGCTGCTGTCCTCGGCGCAGCCGAGCGAGCGCGACTCCTTCCAGCGGCTGGCCGGCTACCTGCTGAAGGAGGACGTGCAGAAGCGCATCTCCGAGCTGACGCTGCGCCGCCCGGTGACGGCCGGGGTGGCCCCGGCCGCGGGCCTGCCCACCGACCGCCGCCGCGAGCTGCCGTTCCCCGGCACCAGGGCGGTGGCGGACGGCCTGCTGTCCTCGTACCAGAACGAACTGCGCCGCCCGTCCAGGACGGTGTACGTGCTGGACACCTCGGGCTCGATGGACGGCAGCCGGCTGGACTCGCTGAAGGCGGCGCTGGGCCGGCTGACCGGCACCGACGACACCCGCGGACTGCGCCGGTTCCGGGACCGCGAGGAGGTCACGCTGATCTCGTTCGCCTCGAAGGTGAAGTGGACGAAGACCCATGTCGTCCCGGCCTCGGGCAGCCGGCCGGGGCCGGAGACCGAGCTGGCGTCGATCGACTCCGACGTCCAGTCCCTGCGGGCCGAGGGCGGCACGGCGCTGTACGACTCGCTGGAGCAGGCGTACCGGGTGATCGAGGACCAGCAGAAGGCGACCGGCGACGACCGCTTCACCTCGATCGTGCTGATGACCGACGGGGAGAGCAACGAGGGCGCCGGCGACGCCGACTTCAAGCGCTTCCACGACGGGCTGCCGGCGGCGGAGAAGTCCATCCCGGTGTTCCCGATCAAGTTCGGCGAGGCGGCGGTGAGCCAGCTGCAGGGCATCGCGGACGCCAGCGGCGGCAAGCTGTTCGACGGCGGCGGCTCGCTGGACGGCGTGTTCGAGGAGATCCGTGGCTACCAGTGACGGGTACGGCGGGCGGCTACTGCGCTACCTGGAGTCGACCCGCAACCTGGTCGGTTGCGGCGGCGGCGCCATCGGGCTGGGGCTGCACTTCGCCGGGCTGGGCGGGTCCTGGTGGCCGGCGGTGGTGGCGGGGCTGTACGGCGTCGGCGCCCTGCTGACGCCCGGCACGACAGACTCGCCCGACACGACCGACTCGCCCGGCACGACCGACTCGACGGACTCGACGGACTCGCCCGACTCGACGGATCCGACACCGCCGCCGGTGCCGCCCTGGCCGGCGGAGCCGTCGCCGCCACCCCGGCCCAACCCCGAGCTGGACCGGCTCGCCGCCTACCTGGACTCCGTCCCGCTGCCGGCCTCCGCCGGGGTGGACGCCCTGCTGGCGGCGCTGCGAAAAGCCGGGCCCGGTCCCACGGCGGACCCGGTCGTCCGGCACGGCCTGCCGGTCACGGTCGACGGCTACCTGCGGGCGCGCACCTGGCTGCCCTGGGCGGACCAGGGCACGCCGGACCCCGCGGCCGAGCTGGGCCGGCGGGTGAAGCAGTTGTCCGCCGGACTCGACTGCGCGTCGGACTCGACGTGAACCCGGCGGGACGGCCGGAAATCGACCGTCCCGCCCCCATACCACCCCCTTTCTCCCCCGCCCCGGTCACGAACGAGTCGCCAAGATCTCACCTGCTGGAAACGTCGGAGGGCTATCCAGCGGCCCGGCCCGCACGGCAAACTTCTACGCGCGTCCTTCTACGCGCGTCACCGCATCCGCGGACGCGCCACGCACCTCATAAGCACACAAATTGACGGCCCATCCGCCGTCATTCCCCACTCGGGAGAGTCGTCCATGCCGCTGAACCGCCGTGACTTCGTCACCCGGTCCGCCGCCACCGCCGCCGGTGCCGCCCTGGCCGGCGGAGCCGTCGTCGCCGCCGCCCCCGCCGCCGCGGCCGCCGAGCCGGACACGGCGGCCGCCAAGGGCAACAAGCACAAGCCCCGCCGCCAGGCCTTCACCGTCATGGGCACCACCGACCTGCACGGCCGGGTGCTCAACTGGGACTACTTCACCGACGCCGAGTACGTCGACAAGGCCCACAACGCGGTCGGCCTCGCCAAGATCTCCACCCTGGCCAACCAGGTCCGCGAGGACAAGGGCTGGGACCGCTGCCTGCTGATCGACTCCGGCGACATCATCCAGGGCACCCAGCTGACCTACTTCTACGCCCGGATCGAGCCGATCGCCACCGACGGCGACAACGTGCCGGACCACCCGATGGCCGTCGCCATGAACCTCATGGGCTACGACGCCGCCGCGCTCGGCAACCACGAGTTCAACTACGGCATCCCCACCGTGAAGGCCTTCGAGGACCAGCTGGAGTTCCCGCTGCTGGGCGCCAACGCGCTGCACGCGAAGAACGAGAAGCCGGCCTTCAAGCCGTACGTGATCAAGGAGGTGTGGCTGGACGAGGACACCCCGCTCAAGGTCGGCATCCTCGGCCTCACCAACCCGGGCATCGCGATCTGGGACAAGGCCAACGTCGCCGGCCAGATGGTCTTCCCGGGCATCGTCGAGACCGCCGCCAAGTACGTGCCCCGGATGAAGGCCGCGGGCGCGGACGTCATCGTGGTCTCCGCCCACTCCGGCATCGACGAGGCCACCACCTACGGTGACCAGCTGCCCTGGCCCGAGGACGCCTCCGGCGAGATGGCCGAGACCGTTCCGGACATCGACGCGGTGCTGGTGGGCCACACCCACAAGGAGGTCGCGCAGCGCCTCATCGTCAACAAGAAGACCGGCAAGACGGTCGTGCTCTCCGAGCCGCTGTGCTGGGGCCAGCGCCTGAGCTGCTTCGACTTCGAGGTCGAGTTCGCCGACGGCCACTGGAAGGTCGCCTCGGTCTCCTCCCGGGTGCTGAACTCCAACACCGTGCCGGAGAACCCGGAGATCAGCGACGCCATCGTCGAGCAGCACAAGAAGGTCGTGGCGTACGTCAACCAGAACATCGGCACCAGCAAGATCGAGCTGTCGATCGCCGACGCCCGGTTCAAGGCCACCCCGATCGTCGACCTGATCGGCAAGGTCCAGGCCGACGCCGTGAAGGCCGCCCTGGCGGGCGGGCAGTACGCCAACCTCCCGGTCCTGGCCCAGGCCGCCCCGTTCAACCGCACCGCGCTGATCCCGGCCGGCCAGGTCAAGCTGCGCGACGCGGCCGGCCTGTACATCTACGAGAACACCCTGGAGGCCCGCATCCTGACGGGCGCCCAGCTCAAGGACTACCTGGAGTTCTCGGCCAAGTACTACAACCAGCTCGCCGTGGGCGCCCCGGTCAACAAGGACACCCTGACCAACGCCGAGGACACCCCGGACTACAACTACGACTCGGTGTACGGCCTGAGCTACGACATCGACGTCTCCCAGCCCAAGGGGAGCCGGATCGTCAACCTCGGCTTCCAGGGCAAGCCGATCGACCCGAACGCCCAGTTCGTCCTCGCGGTCAACAACTACCGCGCCAACGGCGGCGGCAACTTCCCGCACGTCGCCACCGCCAAGGTCGTCTGGACGAACTCCGACGAGATCCGCAACACCATGATCTCCTGGGTCAAGGCCAAGGGCGTCATCGACCCCGCCGACTTCTTCACCGACTCCTGGCGCCTGGTCCGCGCCGGCCAGCCCCTGTTCTAGCCGCTGGCCTCCGAGGCGCCGCCGGATACCTGACCCGGCGGCGCCTCGCCGTGTCCGAAGCGGATGGCAGGACGGCCCGCATGGTCGACAGGGCCCACCGATCGCTCTCCTCCGCGCGCACCCTCGCCCCGCCGTCGGGCTGGAAGGTCGAGGCGACCGGCGACGCGGTCCTGGTGATCGCCCCTCCCCCCGCCACCCGCCACCCGCCACCCGCCACCCGCCACCCGCCAGCGCAATCTCCTGCTCGTCCGCAGGCAGTTCGAGGCATACCTCCCCATCGGCCTGATGCCCAGCGAGAACACCGTCCGACAGCGGCTACCGCCAGCAGTGGAACGGCAGGTTCGGCGACCGCGTGCCGATCCCGGCCCCCTTCGACTTCGAGCTCGTCACCGACACCCTCGCCCGCTATTCGGCCTGATCCGCTCCCTCCGCGAGACGATCGGACATCCAGCCGAGACTTGAGGATATTCAGCCGCTCGCCCAGCCCCCCTACCGTTGAACACATCGAGAACGGCCCCACGAGGGGCCGGTGTTGACCGGATGAGGGAGAGTTCGATGCGGGCGATCGTGCAGAAGGAGTTCGGCGGCCCCGAGGTCCTGCAGCTGGCCGAGGTGGAGCGCCCGAAGCCGCTCAGCGGCGAGGTGCTGGTGCGGGTGAAGGCCGCCGGGGTGAACCCGGTGGACGTGGCGGTGCGGGCCGGGGCGTTCCCGCTGCTGGGCGAGCCGCCGTTCACGGTGGGCTGGGACGTGTCCGGGGTGGTCGAGGAGGCCGGCCCGGGGGCCCGGTACCGGGTGGGCGAGGAGGTGTACGGGATGCCGTTCTTCCCCCGCGCGGCCGGCGGCTACGCCGAGTACGTGGCCGCACCGTCCCGCCAACTGGCCCGCAAGCCCGCCACCTTGGACCACACCCAGGCCGCCGCGCTGCCGCTGGCCGCGCTGACCGCCTGGCAGGGCCTGGTGGACCTGGCGAAGGTCGGCGAGGGCGACCGGGTGCTGGTCCACCGCGCGGCGGGCGGCGTCGGCCACCTCGCGGTGCAGATCGCCAAGGCCCGTGGGGCGTACGTGATCGCGCTGGCGAGCGAGCCCAAGCACGCCTTCCTCAAGGAGATCGGCGCCGACGAGCTGATCGACTACCGGACCACGGACTACACCGAGGCCGTCCGGGACGTCGACGTCGTCTTCGACTCCTCCTCCGAGGGCACCCGCGCCCTGGAGGTGCTGAAGCCGGGCGGCACCCTGGTCAGCATCATGGAGCACTGGAACCAGGAGCTGGCCGCCGAGATCGAGGCCGCCGGGCGCCGCTTCGCCGGCGTCTCGGTCGAGCCCGACTACGCCGGGCTGGAGGCGATCGCCGCCCTGGTGGACGAGGGCCTGATCCGCCCGTACGTCGCCGAGGTGTTCCCGCTCGCCGAGGCCGGCCGGGCGCACGAGCTGGTCGGCTCCGGTACCGTCCAGGGCAAGGTCGTACTGACCGTTGACTGACCGGAGCCGACTGCACGGGGGCGGGGGCGGACCATGGACATCCTGACCGAGGCGCTGGGTTCGATGCGGACGGCACATCCGTCCTCCGTACGCACCGAGGGCCGGGCACCGTGGGCCCTCCGCCTGCCCCCGGTGCTCGGCGCCGGGTTCCACGTGGTGCTGTACGGCACCTGCTGGCTGCTCCCGCTGGGGCCGGGGGAGCACGAGCCGGTGCCGCTCAGTCCCGGCGACATCGTCTTCCTGCGCGACGGCGGCGGCCACGTACTGGCCGACCACCCGGACACCCCGCCGGTGGACTCCCACGCCTGCCGGGTCGACAACGGCTCGCCGATCGGTACCCTGTCGGTCGGCGGCGACGGCGCCCGCACCAGCCTGCTGTGCGGCAACTACCACCTGGACCAGGGCCGCCCGCACCCGATGGTCCGCCAGCTGCCGCCCCTGATCCACCTGCCGACCCGGCACGGCCGCCACCCCGAACTGGCCGCCGCCGTCCAGCTGTTGGGCGCGGAGCTGGAGAATCCTCGGATCGGCTCGGTCGGGATCGTCCCGACACTGATCGACTCGCTGCTGCTGTACATCCTGCGGGCCTGGTTCGAGGACCAGCCCGCCGCGGCCGCCGCGGGCTGGGCGGCGGCGCTGCGGGACACCGCCGTCGCCCCCGCCCTGACCGCCATCCACGAGGCCCCGGCCACCCCGTGGACGGTGGAGTCCCTGGCGGACCGGGCCGGCCTGTCCCGGGCCGCCTTCGCCCGCCGCTTCACCTCGATGGTGGGCGAGCCGCCGATGGCGTACCTGACCCGCTGGCGGATGACCACCGCCGCCCGGCTGCTGCGCGAGTCGGAGGCACCGCTGACGACGGTGGCCGCGCGGACCGGGTACGGCTCGGAGTACGCCTTCGCCAAGGCGTTCAAGCGGGAGTTCGGCCTGGCCCCCGGCGGCTACCGCCGGGAGGCCCGCACCGCCTGACCCCGCGGAACGGATCCGCACTCGGACCCGAGCACGACCCGAGCACGACCCGAGCACGAACCCGGGAACAGCCCCTAGAACGGGAACGGCGCCCGCCCGTGCTGCACCGAGATCCACTTCAGCGTGGTGAAGGCGTCCACCGTGGACTCCCCGTTGAGCCGCCCGACCCCGGAGCTCTTCTCCCCGCCGAACGGCACCCCGGGCTCGTCCGCGATGGTCCCGCCGTTGACGTGGATCATGCCGGTCTCGATCCGCTGGGCGACCCGCACCCCGCGCTCGATGTCCGCGGTGTGCACCGCGCCGCTGAGCCCGAACGGCGTGTGGTTGGCCAGCCGGACGGCCTCCTCCTCACCGTCGAAGGGCACCAACAGGGCGACCGGGCCGAAGAGTTCGCGCTGCAGGATGGGCGCGTCCTCGGCCAGCCCGGTGAGCACGGTGGGCGCCATCAGGCTGCCGGTCGTGGCGCCGCGCAGCAGCACGGTGGCGCCGCCGGCGATCGCCTGGTCGACCTGGGCGTTGATGGCGTCGGCCTGGACGGCGTTGATCAGCGGGCCGAGGTGGGTGGCCGGGTCCCGGGGGTCGCCGACGGTCAGCGAGGCGACCTTGGCAACGAACTTCTCGGTGAACTCGGCGAGCACGCTGCGGTCGACCAGCACCCGGTTGGCGGCCATGCAGACCTGGCCCTGGTGGACGAAGCGGCTGAACACCGCCGCGTCCACCGCGTAGTCGACGTCGGCGTCGTCCAGCACGATCAGCGCGCTGTTGCCGCCGAGTTCCAGCACGGACCGCTTGAAGTGCGCGGCGGCCACGGTGGCGACGTGTCGGCCGATCTGGTCGGAGCCGGTGAAGGAGATCACCTTGGGCACCGGGTGCTCCAGGAAGCTGTCGCCGATCTCCGCGATGTCGGTGATGACGACGTTCAGCAGGCCGGGCGGCAGGCCCGCGTCCTCGAAGAGCTTGGCGATCAGGCTGCCGCCGACGATCGGGGTCTCCTGGTGCGGCTTGAGCACCACGCCGTTGCCGAGCGCGAGCGCCGGGGCGATCGCCTTCAGGGCCAGGAACAGCGGGAAGTTGAACGGGCTGATCACGCCGACCACGCCGACCGGCAGCCGGTGCAGGCGGTTCTCCTTGCCGGGCGCGGTCGAGGGCAGCAGCCGCCCCTCGGAGGCCACCGACAGGTGCACGCACTCCCGCAACATGTCCTTGACCAGGCCCAGTTCGAAGCCGGCCTTGAGCGCGGTGCCGCCGAGTTCGGCCATGATGGCCCGGACGATCTCGCCCTCGCGCTCCTCGACCAGCCGCAGCGCGCGCTCGAACACCAGCCGTCGCTGGTACGGGTTGGTGGCGGCCCAGGAGCGCTGGGCGCGTTCGGCGGCGCGGTAGGCCCGGTCGACCTCGGCGACGGTGGCCACGGTGATGGTGGCCAGCTTGTCGCCGGTGTAGGGGTCGACGTCGACGATGTCCCAGGAGCCGCTGCCGCTGCACCATTCACCGTCGATGTACTGCAGCGCCAACTCGGAGAAGTACGACATCTGATCCCTCTCGTGCCCGACCTGATGGGAGCTCATCGTACTGATGTGTCAGAGCTCTTGGCGTACCGAGCGCAGAAGATCGCGGGTCTGTTCGAGTCCGAGGCTCTCGGCGATCAGCCCGTCCATCGCCTGCCGGTACGAGGCGACCTCGGCGGGCTTGTCCACGTAGAGCGCGGTGGTGAACAGCTCCAGGTAGACGACGTCGGCGAGTTCGGCCTCGGCGAAGCCCAGCACGCTGAACGCGCCGCTCTCGGCGCCGAGCGCGGCGCCGCCGAGCGGCCGTACCTGCAGCCGTACGTTGGGAAGTTCGGAGAGTTCGAGCAGCCGGTCGAGCTGGCCGCGCATCAGCTCGGGCCCGCCCCAGGGGCGGCGCAGCGCGGCCTCGTCGAGGACGGCGAGCAGCTGCGGCGGGTGGTCGGCGGTGAGCAGGTCCTGGCGGGTGCGCCGCACCTCCACCCGGCGTTCGATCTCGCTGTCCTCGACGACGTGGCCGCCGGCGGTGATCACGGCGCGGGCGTAGTCGGCGGTCTGCAGCAGCCCGTGGACGAACTGGACCTCGTAGCTGCGGATCTCGGCGGCGGCCTCCTCCAGCCCGAGGTAGTTCTGGAACCAGGCGGGCAGCACGTCGCCGTAGTCGTGCCACCAGGAGGTGGCGTTGGCCTCCCGGACGAGGCCGAGGACGTTGGCCCGCTCCTGCTCGGCGTCGACGCCGTACAGGGTGAGCAGGTCGGCGACGTCGCGTTCCTTGAAGCCGACCCGGCCGAGTTCCATCCGGCTGATCTTGGACTCGGAGGCGCGGATCGAGTACCCGGCCTCCTCGCGGCTGACACCTCTGGCCTCACGGAGCTTGCGCAGCTGGCTGCCGAGCAGCAGGCGCCGTACGGTGGCACCCCCGCCTGCCTGAGTCGTGCCCATCGAAGTCACCCTCCGCACTCGCGCAGCCCCCCGGCCGTCGGCCGCAGTCTGCCACCTGGCACCGACGAACAACAGCCCGTCCCGGGACGATTCCGGCCGGGGGGCGAAGCCTGGGAGAACGCTGTGAGCGGACCTTCGGCGCACGGACGGAACCGCAGGTAGGAGCGCCGGTAAGAGGCAGGTGAGGGCCCTGGCCGCAGGGACCTGAGGGGCGGGTGGGGCGCCAGGTGAGAACCACCTGGGAACGCCGCCGGGACACCCCTCGAGACGCCGTCCGGAAACGCGACGGCGCCCGCCCTCCAACTGGTCGGGGAAGAGGGCAGGCGCCAGGAGACCGCGTTGGCCCGGCGACGCTGGCGGGGGCAGCGGGTTGAGCTCCCGGCGATGCGGCGCCGGGGGTTCGGGGGGGCCGGTCGGACCGTCAGGGCCCGTCAGACCACCAGGGGGCGGTCCGTGGGCCGGATCGGGGCGGGAAGCGGGGTCTTGCCGCCCAGGTACGTGTCCACCGCGGCGGCGGCCGAACGGCCTTCCGCGATGGCCCAGACGATCAGCGACTGGCCTCGGCCGGCGTCTCCGCAGACGTACACGCCATCGACATTGGTGGCGAACCGGCCGTCGCGGGCAATGTTACCGCGCGCGTCGAGGTCCACTCCCAGCTGCTCGACCAGCCCGTTCCGCACGTCCGTCCCGGTGAAGCCCATGGCCAGGGTGACCAGCTGGGCCGGGAGGGCGCGCTCGGTGCCCGGGACGGGCTCGAACCGGCCGTCCTTGAACTCGACCTCGACCAGGTGCAGTTCCTGGACGTTGCCGTCCTCGTCGCCGGTGAAGTGGGTGGTGTTCACGGAGTAGATCCGCTCGCCGCCCTCCTCGTGCGCGGAGGTGACCTTGTAGGTCATCGGCATGGTGGGCCAGGGCTGGTGCCCGGGCCGCTCCTCGCCGGGGCGAGGCATGATCTCCAGCTGGGTGACGGAGAGGGCGCCCTGGCGGTGGGCGGTGCCGACGCAGTCCGCGCCGGTGTCGCCGCCGCCGATGACGACCACGTGCTTGCCCTTGGCGCTGACCGGGGAGTCGACGAGGTCGCCCTCCTGCACCTTGTTGGCCAGCGGCAGGTACTCCATGGCCTGGTGGACGCCCTTGAGCTCGCGCCCGGGCACCGGCAGGTCGCGGGCCGTGGTGGCGCCGGCGGCGACCACGACGGCGTCGAAGCGCTCGCGCAGCTGCTGGCCGGTGATGTCCTCGCCGACGTGCACGCCGGTGCGGAACCGGGTGCCCTCGGCCCGCATCTGCTCGATGCGGCGGTTGATGTGGCGCTTCTCCATCTTGAACTCGGGGATGCCGTAGCGCAGCAGTCCGCCGATGCGGTCGGCGCGCTCGTACACCACCACGGTGTGCCCGGCCCGGGTGAGCTGCTGGGCGACGGCCAGGCCGGCCGGGCCGGAGCCGACCACGGCGACGGTCTTGCCGGAGAGCCGCTCCGGGACCTGCGGGGTGACCCCGCCGCGGTCCCAGGCCTTGTCGATGATGGTGACCTCGACGTTCTTGATGGTCACCGCGTCCTGGTTGATCCCCAGGACGCACGCGGACTCGCACGGGGCCGGGCACAGCCGGCCGGTGAACTCCGGGAAGTTGTTGGTCGCGTGCAGCCGCTCGATCGCGCCGGTGAAGTCGTCCCGGTAGGCGAGGTCGTTCCACTCGGGGATGAGGTTCCCGAGCGGGCAGCCGTTGTGGCAGAACGGGATGCCGCAGTCCATGCAGCGGCCGGCCTGCTTGGTGATGATCGGCAGGAGGCTGCGCTCGACGTAGACCTCGTTCCAGTCCCTGATCCGGACGTCGACCGGGCGGCGCTCCGCCAGCTGCTTGGGCGTGGTCAGGAAGCCCTTGGGGTCAGCCATTAGCCGCCTCCATCATCTTGCGAGTGGTCTCGGCCTCGGAGAGGCCATCGCGCTCAGCGGCGTCCTTGGCGGCGAGCACTGCCTTGTAGTCGGTCGGCATGATCTTGGAGAAGCGGGAGACCCCGCCGCCCCAGTCGGCCAGGAGCTCGGCGGCCACCGTGGAGCCGGTCTCCTCGTAGTGCTGCTGCACGGTCTCGCGCAGCCAGTCGCGGTCCGCGGCGGTGGGGGCCTCGATGCCCACCAGGCCGTCGTTGACGTTCGCGGGGCGCAGGTCCAGGACGTACGCGATGCCGCCGGACATGCCGGCCGCGAGGTTGCGTCCGGTCTCGCCGAGGATGACGACCCGGCCGCCGGTCATGTACTCCAGGCCGTGGTCGCCGACGCCCTCGACGACGAGGGTGGCGCCGGAGTTGCGGACGGCGAAGCGCTCACCGGCCTTGCCGCGCAGGTGGATCCGGCCGGAGGTGGCGCCGTAGCCGATGGTGTTGCCGGCGATCACGTGGTTCTGGGCGTCGTTGCCGATGGCCGCCGCCTCGCGGGCCGGGCGGACGACGATCACGCCGCCGGAAAGCCCCTTGCCCACGTAGTCGTTGGCGTCGCCCTCCAGGCGCAGGGTGACCCCCTTGGGCACGAAGGCCCCGAAGGACTGCCCGGCCGAGCCGGTGAAGGTGACGTCGATGGTCCCCTCCGGCAGGCCCTCGCCGCGGTACCGCTTGGTCACCTCGTGGCCGAGCATGGTGCCGACCGTACGGTTGACGTTGCGGATCGGCAGCTGGATCCGGACGGTCTCGCCGCGCTCCAGGGCGTCCTCGGCCAGCGTGATCAGCTGGTTGTCGAGGGCCTTGTCCAGCGCGTGGTCCTGGTCGGTGGTGCGGTGCCGGGCGGCGCCCTCGGGCAGCTCCGGCACGTGGAACAGCGGGGCCAGGTCGAGCCCGGCGGCCTTCCAGTGGTCGATCGCGGTCTGGGCGTTGATGTGCTCGGCGCGGCCGACGGCCTCCTCGATCGAGCGGAAGCCCAGCGAGGCCAGGATCTCCCGGACCTCCTCGGCGATGAACTCGAAGAAGTTGACCACGAATTCGGGCTTGCCGGAGAAGCGCTCGCGCAGCACCGGGTTCTGGGTGGCGACGCCGACCGGGCAGGTGTCCAGGTGGCAGACCCGCATCATGATGCAGCCGGAGACCACCAGCGGGGCCGTCGCGAAGCCGAACTCCTCGGCGCCGAGCAGCGCGGCGATGACCACGTCGCGGCCGGTCTTCAGCTGGCCGTCGGTCTGGACCACGATCCGGTCCCGCAGCCCGTTGAGCAGCAGGGTCTGCTGGGTCTCGGCGAGCCCCAACTCCCAGGGCCCACCGGCGTGCTTGAGCGAGGTCAGCGGCGAGGCACCGGTACCGCCGTCGTGCCCGGAGACCAGCACCACGTCGGCGTGCGCCTTGGAGACACCCGCCGCGACCGTGCCCACGCCCACCTCGGACACCAGCTTCACGTGGATGCGGGCGGCCGGGTTGGCGTTCTTGAGGTCGTGGATCAGCTGGGCGAGGTCCTCGATCGAGTAGATGTCGTGGTGCGGCGGCGGAGAGATCAGGCCGACGCCCGGGGTGGAGTGCCGGGTCCGGGCGACCCACGGGTAGACCTTGTGGCCGGGCAGCTGGCCGCCCTCGCCGGGCTTGGCGCCCTGGGCCATCTTGATCTGGATGTCGTCGGCGTTGACCAGGTACTCGGAGGTCACGCCGAACCGGCCGGAGGCGACCTGCTTGATCGCCGAGCGGCGCTCGGGGTCGTACAGGCGCTCCGGGTCCTCGCCGCCCTCACCGGTGTTGGACTTGCCGCCGAGGCGGTTCATCGCGATGGCGAGGGTCTCGTGCGCCTCCATCGAGATGGAGCCGTACGACATGGCACCCGTCGAGAAGCGCTTGACGATCTCGGAGACCGGCTCGACCTCCTCCACCGGGATCGGCTCCCGGCCGAGGCCGTCCAGCTGGAACAGGCCGCGCAGCGTCATCAGCCGCTCGGACTGCTCGTTCACCCGGTCCGTGTACTGCTTGAAGATGTCGTACCGGCGGTTGCGGGTGGAGTGCTGGAGCCGGAAGACCGTGTCCGGGTCGAACAGGTGGGGCTCGCCCTCGCGGCGCCACTGGTACTCGCCGCCGATGTCCAGCGCGCGGTGCGCGGCCGGGATGCCGGAGGCCGGGTACGCCTTGGCGTGCCGGGCGGCGGTTTCGCGGGCGATCTCCTCCAGCCCGATCCCGCCGAGCTTGGTGGTGGTGCCGGCGAAGTAGCCGTCGACCAGGTCCTGCGAGAGGCCGATGGCCTCGAAGACCTGGGCGCCGCGGTAGGAGGCGACGGTGGAGATGCCCATCTTGGACATCACCTTGAGCACGCCCTTGCCGAGCGCCTTGATCAGGTTCTTGATCGCCTTCTCGGGCTCGACGCCCTGGATGAAGACATTCTGGGCGACCAGGTCCTCCACCGACTCCATCGCCAGGTACGGGTTGACCGCCCCGGCGCCGTAGCCGATCAGCAGCGCGACGTGGTGAACCTCGCGCACGTCGCCGGCCTCGACCAGCAGCGACACCTGGGTGCGCTGCTTGGTGCGGATCAGGTGGTGGTGGATGGCCGAGGTGAGCAGCAGCGAGGGGATCGGCGCGTGCTCGGCGTCGGAGTGCCGGTCGGACAGCACGATGATCCGCGCGCCGTCGGCGATCGCGGCGTCCGCCTCGGCGGCGATCTCGGCGAGCCGCGCGGCCAGCCCCTCGCCGCCGCTCGCGACCTTGTACAGGCCGGACAGCGTGACGGCCTTCAGCCCGGGCTGGTCGCCGTCGGCGTTGACGTGGACCAGCTTGGCCAGTTCGTCGTTGTCGATCACCGGGAAGGTGATCCCGACCGAGCGGCATGAGGCGGACTCGGCGACCAGCAGGTTGCCCTCGGGGCCGAGGTTGGACAGCAGCGAGGTGACGAGCTCCTCGCGGATGGCGTCCAGCGGCGGGTTGGTGACCTGCGCGAAGAGCTGCACGAAGTAGTCGAAGAGCAGCCGCGGCTTCTCGCTCAGCGCCGCGATCGGCGAGTCGGTGCCCATCGAGCCGAGCGCCTCGCCGCCGGTCCTGGCCATCGGCGCCAGGATGACGCGCAGCTCCTCCTCGGTGTAGCCGAAGGTCTGCTGGCGGCGGGTGACGGAGGCGTGGGTGTGGGCGATGTGCTCGCGCTCGGGCAGCTTGGCGAGCTGGATCTGCCCGGCGGCGACCCACTCCCCGTAGGGGTGCTCGGCGGCGAGGGCGGACTTGATCTCCTCGTCCTCGACGATCCGGCCCTGGACGGTGTCCACCAGGAACATCCGGCCGGGCTGGAGACGGCCCTTCCGGACGACCTTCTCCTGGTCGATGTCGAGCACGCCGACCTCGGAGGAGAGGACGACCAGGCCGTCCTCGGTGATCCAGTAGCGGGCCGGGCGCAGGCCGTTGCGGTCGAGCACGGCCCCGATCTGGGTGCCGTCGGTGAAGGTGACGCAGGCCGGGCCGTCCCAGGGCTCCATCAGGTTGGAGTGGTACTGGTAGAACGCCCGCCGGGCCGGGTCCATGGTGGCGTGGTTCTCCCAGGCCTCCGGGATCATCATCAGCACCGAGTGCGGCAGCGAGCGGCCGCCGAGGTGGAGCAGCTCCAGGACCTCGTCGAAGGAGGCCGAGTCGGAGTGGTCCGGCGTGCAGATCGGGAAGATCCGGCTGAGGTCGCCGGGGATCAGGTCGGTCGCCAGCTGCGACTCCCGGGCCCGCATCCAGTTCCGGTTGCCCTTGACGGTGTTGATCTCACCGTTGTGCGCGACGAAGCGGTACGGGTGGGCGAGCGGCCAGCTCGGGAAGGTGTTGGTGGAGAACCGCGAGTGCACCAGGCCGACGGCGGACGTGTAGCTGCGGTCCGACAGGTCGGGGAAGAACGGCTCCAGCTGCCCGGTGGTCAGCATGCCCTTGTAGACGATGGTGCGGGCGGACAGCGACGGGAAGTAGACGCCGGCCTCGCGCTCGGCCCGCTTGCGGACCACGAAGGCGACCCGGTCCAGCTCGATCCCGGCCAGCCCTTCCCGGCTCAGGCTCTGTCCGACAGGCGCTGATGCGAGAAACACCTGCCGGAACCGCGGCATCACGCTGCGGGCGGTGGAGCCCAGCAGGTCCGGGGTGACGGGCACGTCGCGCCAGCCCAGGACGGTCAGGTCCTCCTCCGCCGCGATCGCCTCGATCCGGGCGACGGCGGCGGCAGCGTCGGCGTCCTCGTCCGGCAGGAAGGCGATGCCCACCGCGTAGGCCCCGGCGGCCGGGAGCTCGAAGTCGACCTTGCCGCGCAGGAAGGCGTCCGGGACCTGGGTGAGGATGCCCGCGCCGTCACCGGAGTCCGGCTCGGCGCCGGTGGCGCCGCGGTGCTCCAGGTTGCGCAGGACGGTCAGCGCCTGCTCGACGATCGTGTGGTCGGCGATGCCGGTCAGCGTGGCGACGAAACCGACGCCACAGGCGTCGTGCTCGTTTCGCGGGTCGTACAGGCCCTGAGCAGCAGGTCGCGCATCCGGCACGAGCGCGTACGGCTGGCGGGCGGCGCCGGCCTGAGGCTCGTTGGCGGAGTGCATGGATGCAGACAGCATCGGCTCTCCCGTCGTCGTCTTTCGGCAAGTTGGTGCAAGTAGGGACGACGTTGGCCCTGATGCGATGGTGCGGTTTCGTGCAAGTTACATGATGCCCAGGATCCCGAGAAGCGGAATATCCCGTCCACATGGCGGACGGACACGCAGGTCAGGGGGTTGGGAGAGAGGGCGTGCCACAGTGCACGCTCAGACGATTGTGCCCAACGACCCTCGGCCTGAAACAGAGGCGAAACCGGATCGCCACACAAGCCGATCATGGACGCCTGGGATTCCATCCCGAGAACCCCGCCATCGGATGCGAATCCGCGGCTCCGAGGCCCGGATGATGAGACGATGCCGGGCAACCCGCGACGTCCATGTGTGAAACGTCACGCATTGCCCGGCATAGTCATGCAGCGCCATCGGCCCGGAACAAGGGCGTGTCCGGCCCTAGCCCACGTGCCCGCCGATCAGCCATCCCAGCAGGTACGTCACCCCGGCCGCGGCCCCGCCCAGCACCAGCTGCCGCAGCCCGCTGAACCACCAGCTGCGCTCCGTCACCCGGGCCACCACCGCGCCGCAGCCGAACAGCCCGACCGCCGCCAGCAGCAGCGCGGGCAGCAGCGAGGTCGCCCCCAGCAGGTACGGCAGCAGCGGCAGCAGCGCGCCGAGCGCGAAGCACAGGAAGGACGAGCCGGCCGCGACCAGCGGCGAGGGCAGGTCCGTGGGGTCGATCCCCAGCTCCTCCCGGGCGTGGATCTCCAGGGCCAGCTCCGGATCGCGGGACAGCTGCCGGGCCACCTCGTGGGCCAGTTCCGGCTCCACCCCGCGCGAGACGTACAGCTGCGCCAGCTCGGCCAGCTCGCCCTGCGGGTTGCGGCTCAGCTCCAGCCGCTCGGCCTCGATCTCGGCCTGCACCAGCTCCCGCTGCGAGGCCACCGAGGTGTACTCCCCCGCCGCCATCGAACAGGCCCCGGCCGCCAGGCCCGCCAGCCCGGTCAGGATCACGGTGCCGTTGGACGCCGCGCCGCCGACCACCCCGGTCATCAGCGCGAAGTTGGACACCAGGCCGTCCACCGCGCCGAACACCGCGGGCCGCAGCCAGCCGCCGTTGACGTCCCGGTGGTGGTCGGCCGCGGGTATCCGCGGGTGCTGGGCGGGCTCGGCTTCCAGGGTGCTCGCAGTCACGGTCGTTCCCCTCCGTCTTTCGTTCGTCGCCCTGACCGTAGCCGCCTTGACCTGGGCATTTCCAGCAAAGTAAGGCTTCCCGAACGATGCTGAGGCTGCCCTTCGCAGCTCTCGCGAAGGGCAGCCTCAGTCAGCGAACGTGCCTGCTCAGATCGGGTTCTTGGCGTCCTTGCCGGTGTTCTCCGCCACCGCGGCCGACTCCGGCGCCGCGTCGCCGTCCACGATCCGGGACGCCTTCTCGCCGTCCACCGTCTCGCTCGGCTTCTCGGCCCCGGCCTTCTCCCCGTCCGCGGCCCAGTCCGCGCCCCCGACCACCCCGACGTACGTCTCCGGGTCGATGCTCGCCGGGTCCTCGCGGCCCGGCCGCTTCTTCCCCACGACCACCAGGTACACCACGGCACCGATGAACACCACGATCGACGTCCAGTCGTTCAGCCGCAGGCCGAAGTAGACGTGCGCCTCGTCGATCCGCAGCCACTCGGTCCAGAACCGGCCCACCGTGTACGCGGCCACGTACAGCGCGAAGGCCCGGCCGTGCCCCAGCTTCCAGCGCCGGTCCGCCCAGATCACCAGCAGCGCGACACCGACGTCCCAGATCGACTCGTACAGGAAGGTCGGGTGGAAGACCCCGCTCACGACCTGGCCGTCGGGCATCGTCTTGTGGATCTCCAGGCCCCACGGCAGCGTGGTGGCCCGCCCGTACAGCTCCTGGTTGAAGTAGTTGCCCCAGCGGCCCATCGCCTGCGCGAGCACGATGCCCGGCGCGATGGCGTCCGCGTACGCGGGCAGCGGCACGCCCCGGCGGCGGCAGCCGATCCAGGCGCCGACCGCGCCCAGCGCGACCGCGCCCCAGATCCCGAGGCCGCCCTCCCAGATCTTGAAGGCGTTCCAGGGGTTCTTCCCCTCGCCGAAGTACAGCTGGTGGTCGGTGACCACGTGGTAGAGCCGGCCGCCGACCAGGCCGAAGGGCACGGCCCAGACGGCGATGTCACCGACGGTGTGCTTGGCACCGCCCCGGGCGACCCAGCGCTTGCTGCCGAGCCAGACGGCCGCGACGACCCCGAGGATGATGCAGAAGGCGTAGGCGCGCAGCGGGATCGGTCCGAGGTACAGGACGCCCCGCGACGGGCTGGGAATGTAGGCGATATCCATGGCGGTTCCGACGCTACAGGGTCCGACGTCCCCATCGGGCACCCCCGGGGTCACAGAAACCGAACAAGAACGCCGCCGTCCCCTCCCGACCGGGAGGGGACGGCGGCGTTGGACCCGTCTCAGCCGGCAGTCGGCGAAGGGTTGTTGGCCTCCGAAGCGGCGGCGGTGGGCGCCGGGCTCTGCCCGTTCGAACCCGCCGTACCCAACTGCTTGCCCTGGTTGGCGGCGTCCACCCACTTCACCAGGTTCGCCGGGGTGATCTCCTCGTCGCCGTTCTTCGGGTAGATCGGCTTGCCGTTGAGCAGCACCGTCGGCGTCGACTTGTAGCTGGACTTGTCGAAGTCCTGCTGCACCGCGGACACCCACCCGCCGTACTTGTTGTCGTTGACGCACGCCTGGAACTCCGGCGTGTCCAGCCCGTTCACCTGCTTCGCCAGGTTCAGCAGCACGGCCTTGTTGCCGAAGGCGTCGTTCGTCTCGTCCGGCTGGTTCCGGTACAGCACGTCGTGGAAGTCCCGGAAGTGCCCGGCGTCCTGGGCGCAGGCCAGGGCGTTGGCCCCGTTCTTCGACCCCTTGCCCGGCACCGCCCGGTCGATGAACGACACCACATGGGCGTTCGTGTAGATCTTCCCGGCGTCCTCCAGCTGATCGACGGTCGACGAGAACTCCCGCTCGAAGATCCCGCAGGCCGGGCACCGCGGGTCCTCGTACACCGTGAGCACCGACGGCGCGTTGCTCGCACCGACCGGCACCACCAGGTTCTTGTCACCGATCGTCCCGGCCGGGGCGGCGGTCGGGGTCTCCGGCTTGGAGCGCTGGTTCTGCACCACCACGCCGGTGACCACGGCGGCGGCGATCACCGCGAGCACGGCCCCGCCGGCGATCAGCTTCTTCCTGCGCCGGGAGGTCGCCTCCTCGGACGCCCGCTGCTCCAGCATCCGCTCACGGGCGGTGCGCTTGCCTTCTCGGTTCTTCTCGCTCATTGCCTTGACATCCACGGTCGGGGGGCCTTCGTCAGGTGCGGGAAAGGGGATGTGGCGGTCAGCTCGCCAGCCAGCCGTCCGCCGAGAGCCGGGTGCGCGGCCGCCACAGCAGCCACCCGGCCAGCAACAGGAACCCGGTGTCGCGCAGGATCTCCTGCAGGTACTCGGTCTGCGAGGCGTCGACGTGCCCGCCACCGCCGAAGCAGCCGCAGTCGATCGAGATGCCCCGCGCCCAGGCCGAGCCGATCCCGGCGATGAAGGTGAGCAACAGCAGCGCCGACACCCCGGCGACCAGCCGGACACCGAGACCGATCACCAACAGCAGGGCGAGCGCCAGCTCCAGGAACGGCAGCCCGTAGCCGATCGGCTTGACCAGGCCCTCGGGCAGGATCTCGTACGCCCGGACCGCCTGCGCGGCCTCCGCCGGATCGGCGATCTTCGCCAGCCCGGCCCACCCCCAGACCACCGCCAGACCGAGCCGCGCGGCAGTACCGACCCATTCGCTCCAGACCGGCACCCGCCGCGGCGCGGGCGCGGCGCCAGCGGACTGCACTGCCGGCCCGGCCATCAGGGAACCCCCCTCGGGAAACTCATTCACTTCCTGACGAACCGTAGGGGATGACCCCCGGTTCCTCCGGATTCACGAATTAAGCCGGACGAGTGACGTTCCGTCCGATTCCCTCGAACACCCCTCCGTCACCGGCACCCCGGCACCCGGCCCGGATCGAACACCTCCGGCCGCCCCTCCCGCGGCCCCCGGGTCGCCCGCTCCGCCGCATCCCACCGCGCCGCCTCCGCACAGGCCACCGCATCCCGCTCCGCCCGCTCGGCCCCCCGCTTGGCCAACGCCTGCCCCACCTCCGTATGCGCCCCGACCGCCGCCCCCAGGGCCAGCGCAGCCGCCGCCGCCCGCAGCAGCACGGCCCGATGCAGACCAGCCACCGGCTCACCCCTTCGCTAGCTCGGCAACCCCCGTACACGTGGTTCGTGCACTCGTCCCTCCACTCAACGCCGGTCAACCCCGCCTGATGCGTGTCGCCGCCGCTGTTCACCCGTTCGGGGCCGCCCCCACGCTGACGCCCCCACTCACCCCCCGCACCCCACCCACCCCTACACCCCACCTGCACCCCTCCCCACCCCCTCCCACCCGACCAGGCGAGAGGGACGCGCTGCGGAAGGGGGCGGTGGAGGGGGTGGGTGCGGAGAGGGGCGTGACGGGTGATTTTCAGACCGCCAACGGCGCCCGGCCCCCCACCACGAGGGTCGGCGGTCCGAAAATCACCCAGCCCCCGGAGCGCCCACCCCCGGAACCGCCCCCGCCACCACCCACCCTCCCGAAAGCCCCCCCAACAACAGCCCCCCGCAGCGCCCCCCCCAACAACCCAACGGCCCGCCACCCCCCGAGGGGCAACGGGCCGTCAGCCATCCACCTAGACGTCAGCGCCTACGAACCCCAGCCGCCAACTCCCCCGCCAGCCCTCGCACCGCATCCAACGCAGCCCCCTCGTCATCCCCCTCGGAGAGGATCCGCTTCACGAAGGCCGACCCCACGATCACCCCGTCCGCGAACCGGGCGACCTCCGCCGCCTGCTCCGCATCGGAGACCCCGAGCCCGACACACACCGGCAGGTCCGTCGTGGCCCGGGTCCGAGCCACCAGGTCCTCGGCCAGCGACCCGACCGCCGACCGGGTCCCGGTCACCCCCATCACCGCGGCCGCGTACACGAACCCGCTCCCCGCCGCCGTGACCTCCGCCAGCCGCGCGTCCTTGCTGCTCGGCGCGACCACGAACACGGTGTCCAGCCCGTGCGCGTCCGCCGCCTTGCGCCACTCCGCGGACTCCTCCACCGGCAGGTCCGGCAGGATGCACCCCGCCCCGCCCGCCGCCGCCAGGTCGGCCGCGAAGCGGGCCACCCCGTACCGGTCGACCGGGTTCCAGTAGGTCATCACCAGCACCGCCGTCCCGGGGTTGGCGGCGGCGACCTCCTGGACGGTCCGCAGCACGTCCTTGATCCGCACCCCGCCCCGCAGCGCGATGTCGTCCGCGGTCTGGATCACGGCCCCGTCGAGGACCGGGTCGGAGTGCGGCAGCCCGATCTCGACGACGTCGCACCCGCCCTCGATCAGCGCGTTGACCGCCCGGATCCCGCCGTCCACCGAGGGGAACCCGGCCGGCAGGTAGCCGATCAACGCCGCCCGCCCCTCGGCCTTGGCACCCGCCAGCACGGCACTCAGCTTCGAAGCCATGATCACTTACCCCCCTCGGCCGCGCCGCCGGCCGGCGAATCGTAGAGCCCGAAGTACTGGGCCGCGGTGTGCATGTCCTTGTCGCCGCGCCCGGAGAGCGAGACCAGGATGGTCGCCTCCGGCCCGAGCTCGCGGCCCAGCTCCAGCGCCCCGGCGAGCGCGTGGGCGCTCTCGATCGCCGGGATGATCCCCTCGGTGCGCGACAGCAGCCGCAGCGCCTGCATGGCCGCGTCGTCGGTCACCGGCCGGTACTCGGCCCGCCCGCTGTCCTTCAGCCAGGCGTGCTCCGGCCCGACCCCCGGGTAGTCCAGCCCCGCCGAGATCGAGTGCGACTCGATGGTCTGCCCGTCCTCGTCCTGGAGGACGTACGTCCGGGACCCGTGCAGCACCCCGGGGTCCCCCTTGGTCAGCGTGGCCGCGTGCCGGGGGGTCTCGACCCCCTCCCCCGCCGCCTCGCAGCCGATCAGCCGCACACCGGCGTCCGGGATGAACTCGTGGAAGATGCCCATCGCGTTGGAACCGCCGCCCACGCACGCCACGACGGCGTCCGGCAGCCGCCCGGTCCGGTCGAGCACCTGCTGGCGGGCTTCGACGCCGATCACCCGGTGGAAGTCCCGGACCATCATCGGGAAGGGGTGCGGCCCGGCGACCGTCCCGAACAGGTAGTGGGTGGAGTCGACGTTGGCGACCCAGTCGCGGAAGGCCTCGTTGATCGCGTCCTTGAGCGTCCGCGACCCGGACTTGACCGCGATGACCTCGGCCCCGAGCATCCGCATCCGGGCGACGTTGAGCGCCTGGCGCTCGGTGTCGACCTCGCCCATGTAGATGGTGCAGTCGAAGCCGAACAGGGCGCAGGCGGTGGCGGTGGCCACTCCGTGCTGCCCGGCGCCGGTCTCGGCGATGATCCGGGTCTTGCCCATCCGCCGGGTGAGCAGCGCCTGGCCCAGCACGTTGTTGATCTTGTGCGAGCCGGTGTGGTTGAGGTCCTCGCGCTTGAGCAGGATCCGCGCCCCGCCCGCCTCGGCGGAGAAGCGGTGCACGTCGGTCAGCGGGCTCGGGCGCCCGGTGTAGTCCTTGAGCAGCCCGTCGAGCTCGGCGGTGAAGGCCGGGTCGGCCTTGGCCTTCTCGTACTCCTCGGCGACCTGTTCGACCGCGGCGACCAGCGCCTCGGGGATGAAGCGGCCGCCGTACGCGCCGAAGTAGCCGCGCGCGTCCGGCACCTGGGCGCCGGGCAGGTAGTCCTTCTCGGACATGGTGGTTTCCCTTGGACGGAGATGGATGACAGTGACGTCCGATCGGCCGGATCCCGGATCCAGCCGCTCTGGTCGGCTGGATTCGGATTCAGCCGTGGGTCACGCGCCATCGCCGCCCCGGGACCTGCCCGGGCTCGCAGCCGATCACGTACCGCACCCGACGCCCCAGCACCCGGCGTGCGGGCGCGCGGCAGCCGCGCGGGCGGCAGCCGGGGGCGAGTCGGGTGGCGATCTTCATCGGGGCGGTGTCAGTCCTTGTGCCGGAGGGCGGGGTGGGCCCCGGCCGCGACCAGGTCGGCGACGGCGGCCCGCGGGTCCTTGCCGGTCACCAGCGACTCGCCGACCAGCACCGCGTCGGCGCCCAGGTTGGCGTAGTTGATCACATCGAGCGGGCCGCGCACACCGGATTCGGCGATCTTGACGATGCTGTCCGGGATGGCGTGGGCGACGTTCCCGAAGGTGTTGCGGTCCACTTCGAGGGTCTTCAGGTTGCGGGCGTTGACGCCGATGATCCGCGCCCCGGCGTCCACCGCGCGCTTGATCTCCTCCTCGTCGTGCACCTCGACCAGCGGGGTGAGGCCGATCGACTCGGCGCGCTCGATCAGCGACACCA
Organism: Kitasatospora sp. NPDC127060; assembly: GCF_042724935.1. NCBI lineage: Bacteria > Bacillati > Actinomycetota > Actinomycetes > Kitasatosporales > Streptomycetaceae > Kitasatospora > Kitasatospora sp. NPDC127060. The sequence continues at coordinate 25,841 of NZ_JBHXEG010000005.1, read as the reverse complement.
GGGCCGGCTGGTCGAGGGCGGCGACGATCAGCAGCGCGAGGTCGGCGCCGTGGGCGCGGGCCTCCCACAGCTGGTAGGCGGTGACGATGAAGTCCTTGCGCAGCAGCGGGGTGTCCACCTCGGCGCGGACGGCGTCCAGGTCGGCGAGCGATCCGCCGAAGCGGCGCTGCTCGGTCAGCACGCTGATCGCGGCGGCACCGCCGGCCGCGTAGTCGCGGGCCAGGGCCGCCGGGTCGGCGATCGAGGCCAGCGCGCCCTTGGACGGGCTGGAGCGCTTCACCTCACAGATCACCCGGACCCCGTCGCCCTTGAGGGCGGCGACGCCGTCCTTGGCCTCCGGGGCCTTGGCCGCGAGCGCCTTGAGTTCGTCAAGGGAGACCCGGGCCTGCCGCTCGGCGAGGTCCTCACGGACCCCTTCGATGATCGAGTCGAGCACACTCACTCAGGAGCCCCCATCAGTCCTGCTGGTTCGCCAGCGCGAGCCGAGCGGGCGGGGGCCCGTCGGCCCTTCGATGGTATCGGCACCCGGGTGGGCCCGGCGCATCCGCCCGGTCCGCGTCTCGCGGAACGGGACGCCGTACGACGGCTCTCAACTGCGGTTTCACCGGCTCTCCACCGGCGGGGCGGCCCGAACTCCGCACCGACCGGGGCCGCTCAGACCAGCGGCGGCGCCAGCCCGGCCCCCACCGGCAGGTTGCGCACCACCGCGAACACCAGCACCAGCAGGGCGATCAGCGCCCAGCGGCGGCCCCCCACCGACACCCGGACCGGCGGCCCGCCGGTCAGCGCGGCCCAGGCCCAGCGCAGCCACAGCAGCGCCAGGACGCCGAGCAGCAGGACGGCCACCGCGTTGTCGTGCAGCGCGCCGGTCAGGTCCCCGTGGGCCAGCGCGTGGACGCAGCGCAGGCCCCCGCAGCCGGGGCACCACCAACCGGTGGCGGTCAGGAAGGGGCAGTCGGGGTAGTGCCCGGGGGCGTTCGGGTCCACCACCGCGACGTACCCGGCGGGGGCGACCACCGCCGCCAGCGCGGCCAGCGGCGGGCCCATCCGGCGCTGCACGGGCGGTGGGGCGGAGGCGGTGGGGGCGGCGTTCACGCCCCGATTGTGCCGGTGCCGGGCCCGGACAGCACGAAACGGCGGGCGTGGCGCGCCCGCCGTTCGGTTGTACGAATCCGCGCCGGTCAGGCGGCGACGGCCTCGCGGGCCTCGATGGCCGCCTTGCGCGCCGCGGACTGCTCGGCGGCCGACTTGTAGACGTTGGTGCTCGCCTGCTTGCCCATGCCGGCCATCGACATGGCCTTGCCGACGATGCCACCCACCAGGACGACCGCCAGGCCGGCCCAGACCAGCAGCGGGGACGGCAGGATCATCGCGACGCCCGCGATGCCGAAGCCGACGAAGGAGATGACGACACCGGTCCAGGCGGCGGGGTTGTGGCCGTGTGCTGCTGCTGACATCGATGGTGCTCCTAGGCTCTCGGGGCCCGGCCGGGCCTGCGGGGCCGCCGGCGGGTTGACGGTTCCCATTGTGCCGGGCCACACACGGACGCCCCAAAGCGGGTGGCGGGTCTATCGCGTCACACCCGCCGGTCGGCACCCCCCGAGGCCGTCAGACGGCCGTCGGGTCCTCGCCCCGGTCCAGGGCCTTCCACAGGTCACCGGGGGTGTCGGCGGTCGCCGGGGCCTTGCGGGTCGGCGCCTCGTAGCGGCTGCCCATGGCCGGCCAGCCACGGCCGTAGCGCAGGGTGACCAGCCCGGCGACGGCGAGCAGCAGCCCGCCGGCCAGGGCGACCCAGGGCCAGGCGGTGTGTGAGACCTCGGTGGCGGTCGAGCCGGCCAGCGCCAGCTTGCCGGAGGCGGCGGAGTCCAGGGCGGCGGTGTCGGAGGCCCCGGCCACCGAGGCGGCGGCCGCGCCCAGCCCGGCCAGCAGGGTCAGCGCGCCGACCGCGAGCCGGCCGGTGCCGCGCACCGCGAACACCGCGACGGCCGCGGCCAGGCCCACCAGGGCCAGCCCGCCGGGCAGTTCGGAGATCTTGCCGCCGGTGACGGACACGTCCAGGGTGCCGGCCCGGCCCTCGGCCCAGACCCGTCCGACCGCGGTCAGCACCAGCACCGCGCCCAGCACGGTCAGCAGCAGCATCACGCCGAGGGTGCGGCGGCCTGCCTTGGGCGTCGCGGGAGCGTCAGGGGCGGGGGTCTGGTCTGCAGCGGTCACCGGTCCACTATCCCCCGGGCCACGCCCTACGCCGTACCCGGGGTGGGGAACCCGTCCGTCCGCAGCACCACCGTGCGCCCGCCCAGCGGCAGGAACAGGTCGTTGCCGAAGGGCACCCGCTCGGCCTCCCGGTAGACCCCGCCGGGGGACGGCGCGGTGTGCACGGTGCAGGCGCCGGCCGCCGGGTCGACCACCACGTACAGCGGCACGCCGCTCTCCGCGCAGGCCCGCGCCCAGGCGTGGTCGCGGCCCGGGTGCGACACCTCCAGCACCGCCTCGACGTCGGCGGCGGCGTACCGGCCCCGGGGGCGGTGGACGGCGCCCGGGGCGAGCACCGCGAGGTCCGGGGCGAGCGGCCCGTGCGCGGCCGGGAAGTCGATCATGACCTGGGACAACACCCGCCCCCGGCGCCCGAGTTCGTCCCTGAGCTGCACGGCGGCGGCGAACACGACCCCCCAGCGCAGCTCGTCGTACGGCACCTCGGGCATCCCGGCCGCCTCCTCACGCCTCAGGACAGTTCCGGCCTCCGCAGCGTATTGGCGGTGGCGACGGCCCGCAGCACGGCGGCCGCCTTGTTGCGGCACTCGGTGTCCTCGCCGTGCGGGTCGGAGTCGGCGACCACGCCGGCGCCCGCCTGCACGTACGCGGTGCCGTCCCGCAGCACCGCGGTGCGGATCGCGATCGCGGTGTCCGAGGCCCCGGCGAAGTCCAGGTAGCCGACGCAACCGCCGTACAGGCCGCGCCGGGTGGGCTCCAGCTCCTCGATGATCCGCATCGCCCGCGGCTTGGGCGCGCCGGACAGAGTGCCCGCCGGGAAGCAGGCGGTCAGCACGTCGAAGGCGCTCCGCCCGGGGGCCACCCTGCCGGTCACCGTCGAGACGATGTGCATCACGTGGCTGTAGCGCTCGATCTGCATGAAGTCGACCACCTCGACGCTGCCCGGCTCGCAGACCCGCCCGAGGTCGTTGCGGCCCAGGTCGACCAGCATCAGGTGCTCGGCCCGCTCCTTGGGGTCGGCGAGCAGCTCGGCGGCCAGCGCCGCGTCCTCGTGCGGTGTGGCGCCGCGGTGCCGGGTGCCGGCGATCGGGTGCAGCATCGCCTCGCCGTCGGTGACCTTGACCAGTGCCTCCGGGCTGGAGCCGACCACGTCGAAGCCGCCCTCGGCGCCGCCGTCCGGGCCGGGGAAGCGGAACAGGTACATGTACGGGCTGGGGTTGGTGGTGCGCAGCACCCGGTAGACGTCCAGCGCGGAGGCCGGGCAGGGCGCCTCGAAGCGCTGCGAGGGCACCACCTGGAAGGCCTCGCCGGCCCGGATCCGCTCCTTGATCTCCTCCACCGCGGCCCGGTACGGCGCCCCGCCGAACGGCGAGTGCACCTCGCCGGGTCCGACCGGGGTGAACGTCGCCAGGCCCGGGTCGACCGGCTTGAGCAGGCCGGCCTCCATCGCGTCCAGCCGGGCCACCGCGTCCGCGTACGCCTCGTCCACGCCGCTGGCCAGGTCGTTGTGGTTGACGGCGTTGGCGATCAGCAGCACCGTGCCGTCGGAGTGGTCGAGCACGGCGAGGTCCGTGGCCAGCAGCATGGTCAGCTCGGGCAGCCCGAGGTCGTCCGGGTTGAGGTCGGGCAGCTTCTCCAGCCGGCGGACGATGTCGTAGCCCAGGTAGCCGACCAGGCCGCCGGTCAGCGGCGGCAGGCCGTCGTCGGCGTGCCGCGGGGTGTGCAGCGCCTCCAGGGCGGCGCGCAGCACCTCCAGCGGGTCGCCGCCGGTCGGGATGCCCACCGGCGGGGTGCCCAGCCAGCGGGCCTGGCCGTCCGGGCCGGCGGTCAGCGCGGCGGCGCTGCGCACGCCCACGAAGGAGTAGCGCGACCAGCTGCCCTGCTCGGCGGACTCCAGCAGGAAGGTGCCGGGCCGCTCCTCGGCGAGGCTGCGGTACAGGCCGATCGGGGTGAGGCCGTCCGCGAGGAGCCTGCGGGTGACGGGGATGACCCGGGTGTCGACGGCGAGCTTGCGGAAGGCTTCGAGGTCCATGCGGGGCGGCACCTTCTGGGGTGGTGGACGGGGTGTCAGGAGGTGGGGTCAGGAAGTGGGGTCAGGAGGTCTGGAGCAGCACGTCGGCGTCGAAACAGGTCCGGTCGCCGGTGTGGCAGGCCGCACCGGTCTGGTCGACCTTCACCAGCAGGGTGTCGCCGTCGCAGTCGAGTGCCACCGACTTGACCGCCTGCGCGTGGCCGGAGGTGTCGCCCTTCACCCAGTACTCGTTGCGGCTGCGGCTCCAGTAGGTGCAGCGGCCGGTGGTGAGCGTGCGGTGCAGCGCCTCGTCGTCCATCCAGCCCAGCATGAGCACCTCACCGGTGTCGTACTGCTGCGCGATGGCCGGGAGCAGGCCGTCCTCGGTGCGCTTGAGACGGGCGGCGATCGCCGCGTCGAGGGAGGTGGTACCGGGGGCGGCGGGTGTGGTGGACATGGGGCCATTGTGTCAGCCCGTCCGGGGGGCGAACGGCCCGCGGGCCGTTCGCAGGCGTCCCGTTCGGGCCCACTTCCGCCAACCGCCTGCCGGGCACGGCCCCGGTGGGCCATCCTCGGGCCATGACCTCCGAGCAGCAGCCGCCCGACGCCGCCGCCACCCGTCCGCCCCGGAGCCTGGTGATCACCGTCGCCGCCGTCCTGGCCGTACTGCTCGCGGTGGTGGCCACCGTGCTGCTCTGGCCGGAGGACGACCGGGAGCCCGCCGCGGCCCCACCCCCGCCCACTCCCAGCGCCACCCCCACCCCGAGCCCGACCCCCACGCCCACTCCCAGCAAGCCGCAACCCCCGTACGCCTTCTTCCCGGTCGGCACCTGCTTCGACCACCCCCAGCTCAGCCCCGTCATCACCAAGGCCGAACAGCGCCCCTGCACCGGCGACCACGACGGCGAGGTCATCGCCGACCTCAAACTCCCCGACAACCTCACCGGCGAGATCCCCATCGCCCTCGCCATGCGCGACGGCTGCAAGGACGCCGAAACCACCGCCAAGTCCCACCAACCCGCCGGCAGGACCTACTACCCCCGCCAGTTCGGCCCCGCCATGGCCAACTACCAGCAGGGCTGGCGGGACTACACCTGCACCCTCACCGCCAGCAACAAACAGGGCGGCCCCAAACTCACCGGCCAGCTCCACCCCTGACCCACCCACCGGCCCCCGCTGCACGGGAAGTCGAGCGACCCGACTTCCCGTGCAGCGACGAGGTGCCGTGGAACGACGCCCAACCGCCCTACGGGGTGAGCCGGTTGGGGCCGCGGAAGAGGAAGGTGGCCTCGCGGATCGAGGGCAGCCCGAGCAGGACCATCAGGATCCGGCCGAGGCCCATGCCGAGGCCGCCGTGCGGGGGGCAGCCGTAGCGGAAGGTGTTGAGGTAGTCCCGCATCGGCTCCGGGCTCATGCCCTTCTCGGCGGCCTGCTCCAGCAGTACGTCGTAGCGGTGTTCGCGCTGGGCGCCGGTGGTGACCTCCAGGCCGTTCCAGAGCAGGTCGAAGCTCAGGGTGACGCTCGGGTCGTCGGCGGGCCGCATGTGGTAGAAGGGCCGGATGCCGACCGGGTAGTGGGTGATGAAGGCGAACTCGTGCCCGGTGACCTTCTTGAGGTGGGCGGAGATGGCCCGTTCGCCCTCCGGGTCGAGGTCGTCCTTGACTCCCTCCGGGTCCCAGCCGCCCTCGCGCAGGATCCGTTGCGCCTCGGCCATGGTGATGCGGGGGAAGGGCGTGGTGGGGACGGTGACCTCGACGCCGAAGTGTTCGGCGATCGCCTCGCCGTGGGTGTCGGCGACCTTGGCGATGGCGTGGGCGAGCATCCGCTCCTCGAAGGCCATCACGTCCTCGACGCCGTCGATCCAGGCCAACTCCACGTCGACGCCGGTGAATTCGGTGGCGTGCCGGGAGGTGAAGGACGGTTCGGCACGGAACACGGGGCCGATCTCGAAGACCTTGTCGACGCCGGCCGCGATCGCCATCTGCTTGTAGAACTGGGGTGATTGCGCCAGGTAGGCGCTGCGGCCGAAGTAGCCGACCTCGAAGACCTCGGCGCCGGACTCCGAGGCGGTGCCCATGAGTTTGGGGGTGTGCATCTCGGTGGCGCCCTGCCCGTGGGCGTACTCGCGCATGCCCTGTTCCAGGGTGGTCTGCACGGCGAACACCAGTTGGGCGGCGGGGCGGCGGCGCACGTCCAGGAAGCGCCAGTCGAGGCGCTGTTCCAGGCCGGTGTGCTCGTCGATCGGCAGCGGCGTGGCGGCCGGGTTGAGGACCTCGACGGCCTCGGGGACGATCTCCAGACCGCCGAGTTTGACCTGGGCCGCGTCCACGACGCGCCCGGTGATCCGTACGGCGGACTCGGGGGTGAGGGCTTCGAGGCGGGCCTCCAACGGCCCGCCGTCCCGCTTGTGGGTCACCTGCACCAGGCCGGTGGCGTCCCGGACGAGGACGAACTGCATGGTGCGCTGCAGGCGGAGGGTGTTCACCCACCCGCAGACGGAGACGGTACGACCGACGTGTTCTCGCAGCTCGGAGACACGGACGCGGCTGTGGATCATTGAGGTCCTCCGGAGGACATCGTCATGATCCCTTGGGAGTGCGGGCGAGAAGGGTGACTCGCGGTACCACCGCACTTTCGCCGCCACACAGTGGCGGCCTCGTTCGGGCCCGATGACGGGGGCCGGCCGGCGGGGCATTGGACCACCGGACGGGGGTCGTTCCTCCCCGCGCTCAGGAGGGTCTTCACCTCGGGGCGCGAGGCCGCCTTCCCAGCTTCCGGCGGCTCTCTCTGCTCACGTGATCCCTGGCTACTCGTCTCCGTCGACGCGTTGCCCAGCAGGATACGGAGCCCGTGACGGCCGCGCAATCGGGAATCCCCACGGGCGAGGGCAACCATTCGACCGCACCCCTAGGCTGGCGGCATGTCGAATCACGCGCTCGCCGAACGCCACCGCCTCGCCCAGCTGCTCACCGACGCCGGGCCGGACGCGCCCACGCTGTGCGCCGGGTGGAGCACCCGGGACCTGGCCGCCCACCTGGTGATCCGGGAGCGCCGGGCCGACGCTGCGGCGGGGATCCGGGTCGGCGCCCTGGCCGGCCACACCCAGCGGGTGCAGGACGGCTACGCCCAGCGGCCGTACGAGGAGCTGGTGCGACTGTTCCGGGCCGGGCCGCCGGTGTTGTCGCTGTTCGCGCTGCCCGGCGCGGACGAGGTGGCGAACACCGTGGAGTACTTCGTGCACGCCGAGGACGTCGCCCGGGCCGGCGAGGACTGGACGGCCCGGCCGGTGCCACCCGGCCGGGCCGAGGCGCTGTGGCGGCGGCTGCCGATGATCGCCCGCTTCGAGGCGGGCCGCCGCTCCCCCGTACGCCTCGACCTGAACCGCCCGGACGGGCAGTCGCTGACGGTCGGCCCGGCCGGCGCCCCGACGGTCCGGATCACCGGCGAACCGGGTGAGCTGGTCCTGTTCGTCTACGGCCGCGGCGCCCGCACCGACCTCACCGTGGACGGCGACCCGGACGCCGTCGAGGCCCTGCGCCACGTCCTGCCGCTGCCTTAGGACAGAACAGGAGGGCACTGGACGGGTACGCCGACGTGCGCGCGCCACTGTCGCACCGGTACGGCGGCGGGGGGCGCCCGGACCCGAAGACCCGAAAACACGCCCCCCCAGGGCAAACAAAACCAACCCAGCGAGGGCAACCCCCCAAAGTACATCACACCGC
>NZ_JBHXEG010000005.1:0-17887 GCF_042724935.1 Kitasatospora sp. NPDC127060 | reverse complement strand
ACTGTCGCACCGGTACGGCGGCGGGCCCGCCGGTCAGGAGATCCCCTGACCGACGGGCCCGCCGTGCTGAACCCTGCCACCGGGTCGGCGGAGCCCCTACGCGGTCTACCAGCCGCCGGAGCCGATCTCGGTGCGGGAGCCCAGGCCGTTGCCGGTGCCCTTGTAGAGGTAGAGCTTCCCGGTCTCGCCCGGGGCGGACTCCACCGCCGCCAGGTCGCCGATGCCGTCACCGTCGAAGTCCGCACCGGCGTAGTCCGAGATCCCGTTCCAGCCGCCGGACCCGATCTCCACCCGGCCGTCGATGCCGTGGCCGTTGCCCGGGTACAGCCAGAGCTTGCCCGTGGACGTCTCGGTCGCCACCAGGTCGTCCTTGCCGTCCTTGTTCATGTCACCGGGGCTGACGATCTTGTTCATCCCGTTCCAGCCGCCGGAGCCGATCTCCACCCGGTCACCCACGCCGTGACCCGTCCCCGGGTACAGCCACAACTTGCCCGTCGACACCTCCACCGCCACGACATCGTCCTTGCCGTCACCGTTGAAGTCACCCACCACGGCGTTGTTCATCCCGTTCCAGCCACCGGAGCCGATCTCCACCCGGTCACCCACACCGTGACCCGTCCCCGGGTACAGCCACAACTTCCCCGTCGACTTCTCGGTCGCCACCAGGTCGTCCCGACCGTCACCGTTCAGGTCACCGGCCGCCAGGTTGCTCATCCCGTTCCAGCCACCGGAACCGATCTCCACCCGACTCCCCAAAACGCCCGTACCCGTCCCCGGGTACAGCCACAGCTTCCCCGTCGACGCCTCCACCGCCACCAGGTCCTTCTTGCCGTCACCGTTGAAGTCACCGGCCGTCAGGTTGGTCATCCCCGGGTCGGACGGGCCGTCCTCGCGGATGGACTTGTTGCGGACCGGCACGTAGGTGCCGTAGCCGGAGAAGTACGGGTAGGGGATCTCGCGGTAGTGGACGCCGCTGCCGGTGAACTCGTAGCCCATGTAGTGGTCGGAGTCGGTCCACTTCTCGAACAGCACCACGTGGCCGTTGGCCCCGCTGTTGTCGTTGAGCAGGGCGTCCCCGGGCTTGAGGTCCCCCTTGCCGATCTGCTCGGTGACGCCCCGCGGGCCGAAGGTGTCGGTGGTCAGCGATTCGTCGAGCTTCCAGGCCATCGAGACGTAGCCCGAGCAGTCGGTGCGGTAGCCGTCGTGCGAGCCGGTCCAGCTGTAGTCGAGGCCGATGCCGACCCAGCTCTTGGCTCGCTGGATCGCCTCGCTCCGGCTGACCGCGGGGGCCAGGACGGAGTCGGACGCCGACGCCCCGTCAGCGGCGGGCGCCTGGGCGACCCCGGCCGACTTGCCGACCTCGACCGGCTGGCCGGCGCCACCGTACTCGCCGCCCGCGACCGCGGTGGCGGCGGGGGCGGGGGCGGCGGCGAACGCGGTGCCGCCCTGGACGAGCAGGCCGAGCGACAGCGAGCCGGCCAGGCCGAAGGCGATCGCGGACGTACGGAGATAGGCCTTGCGAGACATGAACACTCCTGGAAATGGCATTCGGAGGACCGGTGCGGCGCGACGGCGCCCGGATCACCGGAAGAGGGAGCGCCGGAGGGACTCCGGCAGGATGTGGAGGGCCGTCAGCCGGCGACGATGACGCGCCAGGACCGGAAGGCCGGAGACCGCGAGAGGGCGGTGGAACAGATGGCCAGCGAATGGGCGGGGGCGTTGTCGCCGCTTCCGCCGCTGGTGAAGAGGATGAGGTCGATCGAGTCCTGAGAGGCTCTCGACTGGACGTGCTCCAGGCCGCCGTAGGGATCGGCGTGGGCCCAGAGCACGTCCTTCAGGACATGGGCGTCGGCCGCGGTGGGCGGGCGCCGGTCGGGGGTCGTCAGGGTGAGACGGACAATGTGCATCGGGCTCGGTTCAGGCGGCCGACACCGACGGCGGCGGTCACTTCTTGTCGTCCCAGCTGATGCTGCCCGGGTCGCCCAGGCCGGGCTTGTCGGTCCCACCAACACCGGTCCCACCCACGCCGGTCCCACCCGCGCCGGTCCCACCCGCGCCGGGGTCGCTCGCCGCGGACACGCCCGCCACGGTAACCGGTGCGACGGCGGCGGTGACGACGGGCAGAGCGAGCGTGGCCACCACTGCCGCAGCCGCCAGGACACCGGGAACGCGAGCGGAGATCCGCATGGAGAACAACCCCCTGGTTGTTGATGATCGGTCGGTTCGTCGGAGGACGACAGCTGGTTCCCGTCGTCCGTCCCGCCGGCCCGGGGCTCGGTGGCCCCTGCGGCTCGGTGATCCATATCCTGCTGGCTCGACCGGTGTTCCGGAAGGCCTCACCCGAGGCAGCATCAGGTCTGGCAGCATGGCGCCACCCGGCCCCGAACCTCCGCCCCCGCCGCCTCCGCAGCTCCGCAGACGGCCCGTCAGTTCTCCTTGCACACACGTGTGCGAACTGTGAGAATCGCGCAGGCGGTCTTGACGTTCCGGCCGCCCGCATCGTCGCGACCGGGGGGAATCGTGCTCGAAGTACTGGGACTGGGCCCGACAGCGGAAGCCGTCTACACGGCCTTGCTGGTCGAGCCCGGCTGCGGAGTCACCGACCTGTGCCGCCGGCTCGGCCTCTCCGAGACCGCCGTCAGGGACGCCCTCGACCAACTCGCGGACCTGACGCTGCTGCGTCCCTCCCAGGAGGTCTGCGGCGCGCTGCGTCCGGTCAGCCCGGCGGTCGGCCTGGAGGCCGTCATCCGCCGCCAGGAGGACGACCTCGCCCGCCGCCAGCAGGAGCTGGCCGCCAGCAAGGCCGCCGTGGCCCAGGCCGTCGCCGCCTACGCGGACCTGATGCCCAACACCACCTCGGACGCCACCGAGCGGCTGGTCGGGATGGACGCGATCCAGGCCAGGCTGGAGACGCTGGCGCGTGGCCTCCGGGAGGAGTTCCTCGCCGCGATCTCGGGCGGGGCGCAGTCCCAGGCCAGCATGGACGCCGCCCGTCCGCTCGACCAGGACGCGTTGGAGCGCGGCGTCGCCATGCGGACGCTCTACCAGGACAGCGTCCGCAACGACCAGGCCACCCACACGTACGCCCAGTGGCTCACCGGCCTCGGCGGCCAGGTGCGGACGGCGCCCCTCCTGCCGCCCCGGCTGTTGGTCTTCGACCGGCACACCGCCGTCGTCCCGATCGACCCGACGCGGACCAGGCTCGGGGCCCTGTGCACCAGCGAGCCCGGGCTGGTCGCCTCGCTCGTCGCCCTGTTCGAACAGGCCTGGTCGACCGCCGTACCGCTCGGCGCCGACCAGCCCACCCATCACGACACCGGGCTCACCCCGGCCGAACGCGACCTGCTGCGGCTGCTCGGTACGGGCCTGACCGACGAGGCCGCCGGCAAGCGGCTCGGCATCTCGGTGCGCACCGTGCGCCGCCAGATGTCCGCCCTCATGGAGCGGCTCGATGCCGCCAGCCGCTTCGAGGCCGGTCTCAAGGCGGCGCAGCGCGGCTGGCTGTAACGGCGGGCCCGGGCCCGCCCCCCCCGGCACGGCCGCCTCCCGGCTGCGGATGTCAGTGGCCGGGTGCAGACTCGCAGGTGCCCGGGTCCGACCAGGGCGCCCGGGTCACTCTCCGTCGAAGGGCACCGCCTCATGATCACCACCGACTTTCCCATCGGCTCGCCTTGCTGGATCGACCTGGGCAGCCCCGACATCGCCGCGACCGCCGCGTTCTACGGCAAGGTCTTCGGCTGGACGTTCCAGGAGGTCCCGGACGCGATGGGCTACGGCTTCCTCCAGCTGAACGGGAAGACCGTCGGCGCGATCGGCCCGCTCAACCCGGGCGACCAGTCCTCCTGGACGACGTACTTCCGCACCGCCGACGTGGACGCGACGGTCGGTGCCGCCCAGCAGGCCGGCGGCAAGGTGCTGGTGCCGCCGGCGGACGTGATGGAGGAGGGCCGGATGGCCCAGCTCGCCGACCCGCAGGGCGCGCGGTTCGCCGTCTGGCAGGCCGGGAACACCGTCGGGCTGGACGCCGTCTCCGAGGACGACACGCTGGTCTGGTCGGAGCTGCACACCCAGGACCAGGACGGCGGATTCTCCTTCTACCACGGGCTGTTCGGCTGGCGGGTGGAGAACTTCGAGCCGTCCCCGGGGATGACCTACCGGGTGATCTCCACGGCCGACGGGGACCAGCAGCAGACCAGCTTCGGCGGCATCGCCCCGACCATGCAGCAGGGCCAGCCCTCCGCCTGGACGCCGTACTTCGCGGCCGGCGACGTGGACGCGCTGGTCACCAAGGCGACGGCGGCGGGCGGCACGGTGCTGATGCCGGCCGCGGACGTGGAGAACGTCGGCCGGATCGCCTGGCTGGCGGACCCGAACGGTGCGCCGTTCGCCCTGATCAAGGGCGAGCCGCGGCAGTCCTGAGCGCGGAAACCGGAGTCCTGAGCACGGAACGCAAGGACACGGAGCGCGAAGGCACGAAACGCGACGCCACGAAACGCGACGCCACGAAACGCGCGGAGGGCCCGCCCCGGAAGCCGAGGCGGGCCCTCCTGCACGTCCGGCCGTCACCGCACCGGGTGCCCGGCCTCCCGCAGCGCGTCCTTGACCTCGCCGATCCGCAGGTCCCCGAAGTGGAAGACGCTGGCCGCGAGCACCGCGTCCGCCCCCGCCTCGACGGCCGGCGCGAAGTCGCCGAGCCGCCCGGCCCCGCCGGAGGCGATCACCGGCACCGAGACGGCCTTGCGCACCGCGCGGATCATCTCCAGGTCGTAGCCGTTCTTGGTGCCGTCCGCGTCCATCGAGTTGAGCAGGATCTCGCCCGCCCCCAACTCGGCCGCGCGGCCCGCCCATTCGACCGCGTCGAGGCCGGTGCCGCGGCGCCCGCCGTGGGTGGTGACCTCGTAGCCGGACGGCGTCTCGGTCCCTTCGGCGCACCGCCGGGCGTCGACCGACAGCACCAGCACCTGGCGGCCGAACCGCTGGGCGATCTCGCGGATCAGCTCGGGCCGGGCGATGGCCGCGGTGTTGACGCCGACCTTGTCGGCGCCGGCCCGCAGCAGCTTGTTGACGTCCTCGACGGCGCGGATGCCGCCGCCGACGGTGAGCGGGATGAACACCTGCTCGGCGGTGCGGCGGACCACGTCGTAGGTGGTCTCGCGGTCGCCGGAGGAGGCGGTGATGTCGAGGAAGGTCAGCTCGTCGGCGCCCTCGGCGTCGTAGAGCTTGGCCATCTCGACCGGGTCGCCGGCGTCGCGCAGGTTCTGGAAGTTGACGCCCTTGACCACCCGCCCGGCGTCCACGTCCAGGCAGGGGATGACACGTACTGCGAGGGTCACGGCTGCTTGCCTTCCAGGGTCTTTGCCAGCCCGGTGCGGTGCGCGTCGATCTCGACCTCGACCATCATCCGGGAGTCGATCAGTCCGTCGACCACCACCAGGGTGGCCACCGGCCGTACGGCGTCGAAGAGTTCGTGGTGGACCCGGCCCACCGCTTCGACGTCGCGGGCGTGGGTGAGGAACATCCGGGTGCGGACCACGTCGTCCGCCGTCAGTCCGTACGCGGCCAGCGCCTCCAGCGCGTTGCCGAACGCGACGCGGGCCTGCTCGGAGGGGTCGCCCTCGCCGTGGAGGACGTCACCCACCAGCGGGCGGGCGCCCGACACGTGCACATGATCGCCGGCGGCGACCGCCTGCGCCGTGCCGATGGTGTCCTCCCAGTGGGAGAATCCCGCCACCCGACCGCGTACGACCTGACGTTCCGTCATCCGGAAACCGCCTCCAGGGCCTCTTCGAGGGTGAACTTCTGCTCGTAGAGTGCCTTGCCCACGATGGCGCCCTCGACACCCTCGCCGACCAGCGAGGCGATGGCGCGCAGGTCGTCGAGCGAGGAGACGCCGCCGGAGGCGACCACCGGGCGGTCGGTGGCGCCGCAGACGTCGCGCAGCAGCTGGAGGTTGGGGCCGGTCAGGGTGCCGTCGCGGTTGACGTCGGTGACGACGTAGCGGGCGCAGCCCTCGGCGTTGAGCCGCTCCAGGACGTCGAAGAGCTGGCCGCCGTCGCGGGTCCAGCCGCGGCCGCGCAGGGTGGTGCCGACCACGTCCAGGCCGACGGCGATCTTGTCACCGTGCTCGGCGATGGCCTTGGCGACCCACTCGGGGGCCTCCAGGGCGGCGGTGCCGAGGTTGACCCGGGTGCAGCCGGTGGCGAGGGCGCGGGCGAGCGACTCGTCGTCGCGGATGCCGCCGGACAGCTCGACCTTGATGTCCAGCTGACCGGTGACCTCGCGCAGCAGCTCGTAGTTGCTACCGGTCCCGAAGGCGGCGTCGAGGTCGACCAGGTGCAGCCACTCGGCGCCGGCGTTCTGCCAGGCGAGGGCGGCGGCCAGCGGCTCGCCGAAGGAGGTCTCGGTGCCGGAGGCACCCTTGACCAGGCGGACGGCCTGGCCGTCCCGGACGTCGACGGCAGGCAGCAGCTCAAGGCTCATCAGTAACAACTCTCAGACGGTCAGAGGGTGTTGACCCAGTTGGTCAGGAGGGCGGCGCCGGCGTCGCCGGACTTCTCGGGGTGGAACTGGGTGGCCCAGAGCGGGCCGTTCTCGACGGCGGCGACGAACGGCTGCCCGTGGGTGGCCCAGGTGACCAGCGGCGGGTTGATCCGCGCGCTGTGGCTCTCCAGCTCCCAGTGCCGCACGCCGTAGGAGTGGACGAAGTAGAAGCGGGTGTCCCGGTCCAAGCCGGCGAACATCCGGCTGCCCTCGGGCACGTCCACCGTGTTCCAGCCCATGTGGGGGATGACCGGGGCGTCCAGCGGCTCGACGGTGCCGGGCCACTCGTCGCAGCCGGACGTCTCGACGCCGTGCTCGACGCCCTTCTCGAAGAGGATCTGCATGCCGACGCAGATGCCCATGACCGGGCGGCCCCCGGAGAGCCGGCGGCCGATGATCCAGTCACCGCGGACGGACTTCAGCCCGCGCATGCAGGCCTCGAAGGCGCCGACGCCGGGGACGAGCAGGCCGTCGGCGGCCATCGCGGTGTCGTAGTCGGAGCTGACCGTGACGTTCGCCCCGGTCCGTTCCAGGGCGCGCTGCGCGGAGCGGAGGTTGCCGGAGCCGTAGTCGAGGACGACGACGTTCTTGCCCATGTTCAGGTGTCCAGTCTCTCTACGGGGCCAGGCGGGTCTAGAGGCGCATGAGGCCGGAGCCCAGGCACATCACGGCACCGATGGCCAGCACCAGGATGACGCCCTTCGGCAGCTTCTGCTTCCAGAAGGAGATCACTCCGCCGGCCAGGAAGAGGCCGACGAACAGGAGGATCGTCGCGGTCTTGTTCACAGCGCGCCCTTGGTCGAGGGGAGGATTCCGGCCGCGCGCGGGTCGTGCTCGGCGGCGTAGCGCAGCGCCCGGGCCAGCGCCTTGAACTGGCACTCCACGATGTGGTGCGCGTTGCGCCCGTACGGGACGTGCACGTGCAGCGCGATCTGGGCCTGGGCCACGAAGGACTCCAGGATGTGCCGGGTCATCGTGGTGTCGTAGCTGCCGATCATCGGCGCCATGTTCTCGGGCTCGGTGTGCACCAGGTAGGGCCGGCCGGAGAGGTCGACGGTGACCTGGGCGAGCGACTCGTCCAGCGGCACCGTGCAGTTGCCGAAGCGGTAGATGCCGACCTTGTCGCCGAGCGCCTGCTTGAAGGCGGCGCCGAGCGCGAGGGCGGTGTCCTCGATGGTGTGGTGGGTGTCGATGTGCAGGTCGCCGTCGGTCTTGACGGTGAGGTCGAACAGACCGTGGCGGCCGAGCTGGTCGAGCATGTGGTCGTAGAAGCCGACGCCGGTGGAGATGTCGGTGCGGCCGGTGCCGTCCAGGTCTATCTCGACCAGGACGGAGGTCTCCTTGGTGGTGCGCTCGACGCGTCCGATGCGGGACATGAAGGGTTACAGCTCCTTGATCACGGTGCGGACGGCGTCCAGGAAGGCGTCGTTCTCGGCGGGCGTGCCGGCGGTGACGCGCAGCCACCCGGGGACGCCGTTGTCACGGACCAGGACACCCTGGTCGAGGATGGCCTGCCAGACGGCGTGGGTGTCGGCGAACCGGCCGAACTGGACGAAGTTGGCGTCCGAGTCGGTCACCTCCAGGCCCATCGCGCGCAGCGCGTCGACCAGCCGGTCGCGCTCGGCCTTGAGCCGGCCGACGTACCCGAGCAGGGTGTCCGTGTGCTCCAGGCAGGCCAGCGCGGTGGCCTGGGTGACGGCCGACAGGTGGTACGGCAGCCGGACCAGCTGGACGGCGTCCACCACGGCCGGGTCGGCGGCCAGATAGCCCAGCCGCAGCCCGGCGGCGCCGAAGGCCTTGGACATGGTGCGGCTGACCACCAGGTTGGGGCGGCCCTCGATCAGCGGCAGCAGCGAGGCGCGGTGCGAGAACTCGACGTACGCCTCGTCCACCACCACCAGGCTGGGCCGGGCGGCCTGGGCGGCCTCGTACAGCCGCAGGACGGTCTCCGCCGTCACCGCCGTCCCGGTCGGGTTGTTCGGCGAGCAGATGAACACCACGTTCGGCCTGTGCTCGGCGATGGCCGCGAGGGCGGCCTCCACGTCGATGGTGAAGTCGTCGCCCCGCGGGCCGGAGATCCAGGCGGTGCCGGTGCCCCGGGAGATCAGCGCGTGCATCGAGTACGAGGGCTCGAAGCCGAGCGCGCTGCGGCCGGGGCCGCCGAAGGTCTGCAGCAGCTGCTGGAGCACCTCGTTGGAGCCGTTGGCGGCCCACACCTGCTCGCGCGCCACCGGGAAGCCGGTGGTGCGGGTGAGGTACGCCGCCAGGCCCTCGCGCAGCTCGACCGCGTCCCGGTCGGGGTAGCGGTTGAGGTTGCGGGCGGCGTCGGCGACCCGCTCGGTGATCCGGGCCACCAGCTCCTCGGGCAGCCGGTACGGGTTCTCGTTGGTGTTCAGCTGGACGGGCACGTCCAGCTGCGGCGCGCCGTACGGGGACTGGCCGCGCAGCTCGTCGCGGATGGGCAGGTCGTCGATGCGAGTCGCACGCGTGGTCACGAGCCGGGAACCGTCCAATCGAACCGGGCCTTGATGGCGTCCCCGTGTCCGGGGAGGTCCTCGGCGTCGGCCAGGTTGACCACGTGCGCGGCGACGTCCGCCAGCGCCTCCCGGTCGTACTCGACGACCTGGACGCTCCGCAGGAAGGTCTGCACCGACAGCCCGGAGGAGTGGCAGGCGCAGCCGCCGGTCGGCAGCACGTGGTTGGAGCCGGCCGCGTAGTCGCCCAGCGAGACCGGGGTCCAGCGGCCGATGAAGACCGCGCCGGCGTTGACCACCCGCTCGGCCACCGCGTGCGGGTCCCGGGTCTGGATCTCCAGGTGCTCGGCCGCGTAGGCGTTGACCACCGCGAGGCCCTGGGTCAGGTCGTCGACCAGGATGATGCCGGACTGCCGGCCGCCGAGCGCCTCGGCGACCCGCTCGCTGTGCTTGGTCCGGCCGACCTGCGCGACCAGCTCGACCTCGACCGCGTCGGCCAGCGCCGGGGAGTCGGTGACCAGCACCGAGCCGGAGGTGGGGCCGTGCTCGGCCTGGCTGATCAGGTCGGCGGCGACGTCGGACGGCAGCGCGCTGTCGTCGGCGAGGACGGCGATCTCGGTCGGCCCGGCCTCGGAGTCGATGCCGATCCGGCCGGCGAACAGCCGCTTGGCGGCGGCCACGTAGATGTTGCCGGGGCCGGTGACCATGTTCACCGGCGCGCACTCCTCGGTGCCGAGGGCGAACATCGCCACCGCCTGGGCGCCGCCGACGGAGTAGACCTCGTCCACGCCGAGCAGCGCGCAGGCCGCCAGGATGGTCGGGTGGACGCGCCCCCCGAACTCCTTCTGCGGCGGCGAGGTCACCGCGATGCCCCGGACGCCCGCCTCCTGGGCCGGCACCACGTTCATCACCACGGAGGACGGGTACACCGCCAGCCCACCCGGCACGTACAGCCCGACCCGCTCGACCGGCACCCAGCGCTGGGTGACCGTGCCGCCCGGCACCACCTGGGTGGTGTGTCCGGTGCGGCGCTGGTCGGCGTGCACGGCGCGGGCCCGGCGGATGGACTCCTCCAGCGCGGCCCGCACCTTCGGGTCCAGCGTCTCCAGGGCCTCGGCCAGCTGCTCGGCGGGCACCCGGGTGGACTCCAGCCGGACGCCGTCGAAGCGCTCGGTGATCTCGATCAGCGCCGCGACCCCGCGATGGCGTACGTCCTCGGCGATCGGCCGCACCTTCTCCAGGGCGGCCGCCACGTCGAACTCGGCACGGGGCAGCAGGTCACGCGGGTCGTCCAGCGAGCCGCGGAGGTCGATTCGAGAGATCACGCCACCCAGTGTAAGGAGTGGCCGGAACGGCTGGTCCCACATTTCAGTCCGTGATACGAAAGGCGAGACGACCGGGGGACGGGGGAAACCATGGCGGAGAGCGCTCCAGAAGGCTGGACCGACACCGAACGGGAGCTCTGGGAGGCCTTCCGTGAGGGCGAGGTCTTCGACCGCCGGTGTGGCCGGAACGACATCGACGACCCCTTCGGGGACACCCTCTGGGGGCCCGAGCGAACGGTCGGCGCCGAGGTCCTCGCCCACCTGCTACTGGCCGGCCCGCAGCCCACCGCCGGGCGGGTCGCCTCGCTGCGGATGAGCGGGGTGTACGTCACCGGCGCGCTCAACCTGGCCGGCGGGCACATCGACCGGTACGTCGAGCTGCGCGGCTGCCGCTTCGAGCACAAGGTCCTCATCTCGGAGGCCTCGGCCACCACCCTGCGCCTGGTCGACTGCCTGCTCCCCCGGCTGGAGGCCTCCCGGCTCTCCACCACCGGCGACGTCCACCTGGCCCGCTGCCGGATCCCCGACGGCATCCGGCTCACCGACGCCAAGATCGGCACCGACCTGCTGCTCAACATGGCCGTCATCGGCGGTGACCGCTACGGCCGCGCCGTGTCCGCCGACGGGATGACCGTCCACCAGGACTTCGAGGCCGAACGCCTGGAGACCAGGGGCGAGTTGAGCGTCCGCACGGCCCGCATAGGCGGCCGGTTCTCGCTCCGCGGCGCCCAGCTGCACGCCGACCCGCAGAACCGGGTCTGCCTCAACGCGGTGCGGCTCAACGTCGGCCACACCCTCTACCTGACCAGCTCCGCCGACGGCGGCTGGTTCGGCTCCCGCAGCTACTACGGCTCCGGCTACGGCCAGAGCCCCCCGCCCGACGCCCCCAGCACACCCTTCCGCGCCTACGGCCAGGTGCGCCTCTCCGACGCCCGCTTCGAGGCTGCCTGCCTGATCTCTGGCGAATTCCACCTGGAGGGTGACGACGAGCTCTCGCTGCGCCGCATCCACACCCCCGAACTGCGCTTCACCTGCAAGATCCGGCCCACCGGCACCGTCTCGCTGTCCCGCGCCCGGGTCGGCAACCTGGTCGACACCCCGGAGGCCTGGCCGCTCGGCCGGCACCTGCGGCTGACCGGCTTCGTCTACGACAACCTGCGGCCGGTCGGCCAGTTCACCGTCCAGCAGCGGATCGCCTGGCTGGAGGGCTCCGCCGTGGAGTTCCAGCCCGAGTCCTACGAGCAGCTCGCCACCGCCCTGCGCCGCGACGGGGCCGACGACGACGCCCGGCACGTGCTGTACGCCAAGCAGCGCCGCCGCCAGGAGACCCTGCCACTGCCCGCCCGGATCTGGGGCCGGGTCCAGGACGTCACCGTCGGTTACGGCTACCGCCCCGGCCGGGCCGGCCTCTGGCTGCTGCTCGCCTGGGCGCTCGGCAGCATCTGGTTCGCCACCCACCCGCTGGAACCGCTCAAGCCCGACGAGAAACCGCACTGGAACCCGGTGCTCTACACCCTCAACCAGCTGCTGCCGATCATCGACCTCAACCAGGGCGCCTGGAACCCCGGCGGGATCACCCAATGGATCTCGGCCGGCCTCGTCGTCGTCGGCTGGCTCCTCGCCTCCACCGTCGTGGCCGGCGCCACCCGCCTCCTCCAACGCGGCTGACCCCGGCCCGGAGACGACCACCTGCGGCCCGCTCAACCCCACCCCTACACCGGCTCCCCCCGCCCGCCCCTTCCACAATCGGCAAAAGCAACGGCGGGCCCGGCCGAACTTGGGCGGGCCCGCCGAAACCAAAGCCAATCAACACTTTCCGCCCAGGCCCTGCTACCCGTTGCCGCTCGAAATCACCGAAGCGGCAACGGCATTATTCGACACCTCTTGCTCCACACAGGAAGTCAGCCAGACCGACTTCCTGTGCAGACGACGAGAAGACCTTGGAATCTTGCAGCGGGATTAGCAATTCACCCCGGGCCAGCAGTCCTGCTCGACACAACCGGCAGGGCAGGTCTCCGCAGCACCCGGTACGACGACTACCACCGCACGATCAAGGAACGCGGCCCCGACCGGCAACCGCGCAAGCGCACCGGGGCGTCTTCCCTCAGGTGTGACGGTCCAACTGGGCTCTCCAGGCAGGCGCTAGCGTGGACCGGAAGACGGGGCCTCGCGCAGCGGGTGAACGAGCTCTCCGAGCAGCGCGGTCAGTCCCGCGCATACACCCATACGAGCGTCGGCAACTGGATAGACAAGGGCATGATCCCCGACGCCCCGGCGCCCGAGCTCATCGCCGTTGCGCTGGGAGAACGCCTCGGACGGCCTGTCACCCTTACCGAGATGGGCATGGCTGCCCTCCCCGCCAACCCGGCCGCGATGGGGTTGGATTTCCCCAGAGACCCCGGCGACGCCGTGCGCAACGCCGCGAACTTCTGGAGCACCGTGCACCGACGCGACTTCCTCGGCGGCGCGTTCGCCGTCGCTGCCTACACCACCCCGGTCACCCGCTGGCTGGTCCAGCCCTGCGCGCCGCTGCCTGGGCACCGTGGCAGCCTTCAGGTCGGCCGCGCGGACCTGGAAGAGCTGTGGCAGGCCGCGAGCGAGGCCCGCTCCTGGGACTCGAAGTACGGCGGCGGCAGCTGGCGCTCCAGCAGCGTCGCGGACTGCCTCCGGCACCGCGCGAGCCCGCTGCTGGTCGGCACCTACCCGGAGAAGATCGGCGCCGAGCTGTACCGCGTGACCGCCGAGCTCGCCCGGATCGTCGGCTGGGCCGCGCTGGACATGGGCCAGCACGACGCCGCGCAGCGGCACTTCATCCAGGCTCTCGCGCTCGCCCGCGCGGCCGGCGACACCGAGGTCGGCAGCCACGTGATGTCCACGATGGCGCTGCAAGCCATGCTGCGCGGCTACCCGAGCGAGGCCATCGACATGGTCCAGGGCGGCTACGAGCACGCGAAGGGGTCGGCGAGCCCGCGGGTGCTGGCGTTCGCGAAGATGGTCGAGGCCCGGGCACACGGCCGCTCCCGGGACCCGCGGGCGGCGTCGCGCGCCCTGTCCGAGGCAGAGACGCTCCTCGGCCGCGCACGGCCCGGCGACGATCCGGAGTGGATCAGCTACATGAGCCACACCCGGCTCGCATCGGATGCGGTCGAGGTGTGGCGGGACCTCGGCAACCCGAAGGCGGCGTTCACGTGGAACCGGCACGCCGACGCGATGCCCGAGGGCTCCTTCGCCCGCTCGGTCGGGCTGCGCCTCACGGTGCTCGGGACGGTGCACCTGCAGGGCGGCAGCCTCGAGGAAGGCGTCGCGATGGGGCACCGGGCGGTCGACATCCTCGCTCGGGTGCAGTCGACGCGGGCGCGGGACTACGTGCGGGACTACACGAGGGAGTTGCGGCGCTGGCCGAAGGAGCCGGCGGTTCGGGACCTGCTGCAGCGGGCAGGCACGGACCTGGCCACGGCCGGCTGAGCGGCCAGGCACGCCGACCTGAGGTCAGCCGGTCCAGATGGTGTCGCTGGCCGGACTCCACCAGCTGTCGCGGGCGATGGCCCAAGCCGAAGCGTCCGCGTGCGCGAACTACTGGAACGCGCCCGTCCCATGGCGACAAGCCTCCGGATCTGACCAGCGCCGAGACCCACCAGGCAGACCCCGCCCCCACCCGTCAGCGAATTCCGCAAACGGTTGGCACTCAGCGTAGTGACTGTGCTACTTTCCGCATCATCAACAGAACATAGAAGACCCCGGCGGTGCTACCAACACCCCGGGGTCCGGCACAGGAGCAGACACTCCCAATGCAGATCCATCGTAGCGCCCAGGCGCGCTGTTTCACCGTACTTCCGAACGGCCTCCTCCAGGACCGCCGCCTCAGCTACACCGCCCGGGGCCTGCTCGCAGACCTCCTCTCCCGCCCCGACGGCTGGCGCGAGGACGGGCGGCACATGGCCGACACCAGCCCGCAGGGGCGCGGCGCAATCCGGCGGGCGCTCAAGGAGTTGAAGGACGCCGGGTACTACCGCGTCGACACGCTCCGGCTGCCCGACGGCACCATCCGCTCCGAGGCGCACGTCTTCGACACCCCCCGACCGGCACCGGCTGTCCCCCACCCGGCTTCCGGTGAACCCGAGACCGGTCCCCCTGACAGCCCTGTAGTAAAGAACCCGGAAGAAGTACCCACCCTCCCCACCCAGTTGACGCGAGCGGACGAGCAGACCCGCAGGGCGGTGGCAGCGCTCTTCCGCGCCGTCCGCCCCGAACCCCGACTGCGCCTCGGCGAGGCCGAGGCGCAGCAGCTCGCGCCCCTCGTGTCGCAGTGGCTGGAACGCGGCAGCACCCCAGAAGAGTTGGCCCACGCCCTGCTGCCCGGCCTGCCCTCGCCGCTGCACTCCCCGGTGGCGATCCTGCGCGACCGGCTCCAACGCAAGCTGCCGCCCGCCCGGGCACCACAGGCCGCCCCCGCCGAGTGCGCCAAGTGCCACGACCCCGTGCCCCGCCCCGGCATCTGCCGTCCCTGCGCGGGCCTCGGCGGCGCCAGAATCCTCGCGCTCGGCACCGGCGCCACCGCCGCACCCGGCGGCGCCGCCCGTGCCCGCGCAGCGCTGCGCGGGCACGGTCTGTTCACCACCGCGTGAACACGGTGCGTGTCCACGGGTCGGCGCTCCGGTAACCGCGCGACAAGGGGTGGCTCCGGGGAACTACGCTGTCCGCCGTGACAGAACGGCTGCCGCTCTTCCCGCTGAACACCGTGCTCTACCCGGGCCTCGTGCTGCCCCTGAACGTCTTCGAGGAGCGTTACCGCCGTCTCGTCGCCGATCTGCTCGAACAGTCCGAGGACGAGCCGCGCCGCTTCGGCGTGCTCGCCATCAAGGACGGCCGCGAGACCTCCCCGGTCCGGCCCGAGGAGGGCCCGGCCGGTCCGCTCGACGGCCTGGGCACCGTCACCGGGGACCCGCTGGAGGCGGTGTACCACGTCGGCTGCGTCGCCGACGTCTCCTCCGTCCAGGCCCAGCCCGACGGCCGCTACGAGCTGCTGGTCACCGGCACCACCCGGTTCCGGCTCCGGCTCGACTCGGTGGACGTCACCGGCCCGTACCTGACCGGCGAGGTCGAGCTGGTGGAGGAGCGCCCCGGCGACGGCTCCGGCGCGCTCGCCGCCGAGGTCGAACGGGCCTTCCGGGTCTACCAGAAGCGGCTGGCCGGCGCCCGCGAGGCCAGCACCCACGGCCGCCAGGAACTCCCGGACGACCCCCAGGTCCTCTCCTACCTGGTCGCCGCCGCCTCGGTGTTCGAGACCCCGGTCAAGCAGCGGCTGCTCGCCTGCCCGGACACCGCCCAGCGGCTGCGCACCGAACTCGACCTGCTGCGCCGCGAGAGCGCCGTGCTCAGCTGGCTGCCCTCGCTGCCCGCGGTCGACCTCACCCGCCAGTCCTTCAGCCCCAACTGAGCCGAGGCACGCCCCCATGGCCAAGAAACCGAAGAAGGGCGGCCAGGGCACCCCCGCCACCGTCGCCCTGGAAGCCGCCGCCGTCCCCTTCACCGTCCACTCCTACGAGCACGACCCGGCCGCCGCCTCCTACGGCGGCGAGGCCGCCGAGGCCCTGGGCGTGGCCGCCGAGCGCGTCTTCAAGACCCTGGTCGCCGACGTGGACGGTGCCCTCACCGTCGGCGTGGTGCCGGTCGCCGGCCAGCTCGACCTCAAGGCCCTGGCCGCGGCCGTCGGCGGGAAGCGCGCCGCCATGGCCGACCCGGCCGCCGCCGAGCGCAGCAGCGGCTACGTCCTCGGCGGCATCTCCCCGCTGGGCCAGCGCCGCCCCCTGCGCACCGTGATCGACGCCAGCGCCCTGACCCACCCGACCGTCTACGTGTCCGCGGGCCGCCGCGGCCTGGAAGTGGAACTGGCCCCCGCCGACCTCATCACCCTCACCCGCGCCCACACCGCCCCCATCGCCCGCTGAGCCCACCCGGCAAAAACCCCGCGCCCCGAAAGGGGCGCGGGGAGCTGCGCGAGGCGGAAGGGCCCGGCCTGTACCCGGCCGCCGACCTCCCGCCCCACTCACGAAACTCACGAACTCACCCCTGCCGCCGGTCCTCCGGAACCGTCTCCGCAGGAGCCCCCTCCGTAGGAGCCCCCTCCGTAGGAGCCCCCTCCGTAGGAGCCCCCTCCGCAGGAGCCCCCTCCGCAGGAGCCCCCTCCGCAGGAGCCCCCTCCGCAGGAGCCCCCTGCCCAGGAGCCCCCTCCGCCGGAGGCCCGTACGTCCCCGCCGGCACCCCCCAGTACGGCGGCGGGTCCTCCTCCCGCTTCCCGAACGCCGCCGACAGCGCCAGCAGCACCACCATCGCCGTCATCGGCCACACCAGCAGCGCCCCCAGCGCACCCAGGTCGATGCTGGCGTCGAAGTGCCCGCCGTTGCCGACCCGCCGGGCCTCGGCGATCAGGTTGTCGCTCGGCCCGAGCCACCGGCCGAGCTTCCAGGCCCCGTACGAGCCGAGCAGTCCGCCGATCGCCAGCCCGAGCGCGACCGAGATCCCGCCGCCGCGCTTGCGGGTCACCAGGAAGGCGCCGAGCGCGGTGAGGATCCCGGCGCCCAGCCCGATCAGCACGAACACCGCGTCGGCGCCGGCCCGCTGCTCGCCCTCGGGGTCCACGTAGAGGATCCGGTCACCGTCCACGACCAGCGGCACCTTGGGCGCCAGCCAGGCCCACAGCCCGGCCATCACCAGTCCGGCGAGCAGGCACACGAGCACGACCCCGGAGCCGATCCGCAGCTCGGCCGGCACCTGGCGCCCGCCCGCGGGCGGCGTCGTCGGCAGCCCGGCGGGCGGCTCCTCGGCGGAGACCGGCGGCGGTGCGAACGGGTCGGGTACGGCTCCCGGCTCGGCCGGCACATCGGCGCGGGCGGGTTCCGGAGGTGTGTTCGGTACGGTCACAGGCCCCATCGTTTCACGACGCCCGTACGAACGGCCCCACGGCCGCCCCTACCGCGCGACGGCCCGCCGGTACGCCCACGTGGCCAGGGCCAGCGACACCACGCCCACCGCCGCGCAGACCCCGAGGTCGGCGATCACCATCCCCCAGTCCGGGTCGGGTGCGAAGGTCCGGGCGAAGGCCTCCACCCCGTACGTCGAGGGCAGCAGGTCGCGCAGCCACAGCACCGGCTGCGGCAGGTGGTCCACCGGCAGCACGCCGAGCAGCAGGGCCGCCGACATGCCGAGCTGCCCGAGCATGGTCGCGATCTCCTGCCGCGGCGCGAGCAGCCCGCAGGCCGCGCCGAGTCCGGAGAGGGCGGCCCCGGCGAGCGGCACGACGGCCAGCAGCACCCACAGCTGGCCGAGCGGCAGCCCGAACATCACCGCGCCGATGCCGGCCGTGACGAGCGTCCCGGGCAGGGTGAAGGAGGCGTAGGCGGCGGCCGCGCCGAGCACCACGGAGGCGGCCGGCACCGGCAGCGTCGCGTAGTGGTCGAGGCCGCCGGTGGCGCGCAGCTTCCCGAAGTACTGGGCCAGCAGGTTGAGGGCGACGAAGGCCACCACCAGCACGCTGGACCCGGCGACCAC